>JAGDXE010000011.1:6942-27049 GCA_023256375.1 Thermoproteati archaeon
GCTGAATCGGGGCATCAACGCGCCGCCGAAGTAAGAGCCCTATCCTGGAGGGGCGAATTAATATGCTCTAGTCGCTTAACTTATTTAGGGCTTCCAGTACTTTTTCTACACTATGTAGAGGTACCGATAACGAGGCCGCCCGCTCATGCCCGCCTCCATCGCAATTAAATTCGGCGGCTACCGAGCGCGCAAATGACCCCACATCTACGGTTCCATCGCTCCTTAGGACGATATCAGCGTATTCTTCTTTTTTGTTTAAACAAACGCCTACGCTTTTGCCAAAGTAGCTCATCACGTAAAATGCCGCTTTACCTGCGTAGCCTATTATCGGGGGATTCTCTACGTACGCCATTGATTTAAAGGATCTCCCGTGCGACTTAACGAAATCCATGATTTCGTACTCATGCCTTAGCCCTACGGACGCAAGCTCTTCGAGTCCGCGCACGTAACCAGGCCTCACTTTATCCGCTAAGAGGTGAGCCAGTCTAGAAGAAAAACCAGGCTCGTGTTTTTCGGATAACGCGTACCCTATTATGGCTGCTTCATAATAAATCGTCCTTCTATCTTGAGCCTCGATCAATTTTTTTATTAAGGGTGTGTCATCAAGGTAATCTCCTATAGCGCCGTAGATAGCTAATGGAGAGGAACTCTCTTCTCCGAACTCCCTGTAAGCTATCTCTGATGCGCATGTAGCTAAATCGCGCGATATTTTTCTGAAGCCTAACTCCGTCTCTCTCAGCGAGATCGGAAGGGGATGATGATCAATGTAGTATACGTCGTACTTATTGGCCAATTTTTGCAGGGGGACGAAATTAAAAGGTATAGCTACGTCTACGATAGCAATACTGGAATTCTCACGAATTGAAGATAGTACCCTTAGCAACTCTCTCGGCCCAGATATCAAAATCCTAGCCCCGGGCGAATACCTTTCAAGGATAGCAGCAGCGCACACGCCGTCCTCGTCACCGTGAGCAATTATGAAATCAAACAATTCGTACCTCTCCGCGCAAAAAAACTATTGGATGACATTAAAAGTTTAACAGTGTTCGCTTATTAACTTCCTCTCTTATTTCATCGACTAGAGGCCCCTGCTCCGCCGGTGCGCCGTTAACGCCCTATGGTCCAAATGCCAGGCGCAAACCTAGAAAAGTTCTCCTTGATCGCATGACTAAGCTGCCTTTATACGCCTCGGGTGCAACTCTGTCCTCAGGGGCTTTCTCGTTCGTTGCCAGAAGGTAATTCCCTTATGCACTATCACCGGGTTCAGCGCTAATCGCCCTCTTTAGGGCCTCTTTTAATTGCTCAGCTACTTTTTTGCCGTCTACTTTTCCCCTTACAGCCTTCATTACATCGCCCATTAAAGGGCCATAGGCCGCTTCGCCCTTTTTCTTTATTAATTCTGAATTCCGCGCTATCACATCGCTTATGACCGCTTGTAGATTAACTTCACCTCCTTTTATGGAAGATGCTAAAGCCCGAACCGACGATGGATCTCTTGGGCCCGACTTAACGATCGCCTTTATCAAACTTTCAACCGCCTCTTTTGGAAATCCTTCGTCTACAAGCTTTAAAACTTCGTAAATCTGCCAGTCAGACAACTCGCTTACTTGAACCCCGCCCCTTTCCAAAGACTTCATCGTACCCATTAAAACTGAAGCCACGTAAGCGGGAGACAACTTAGTTTGGCTCACAACTCTTTGTGCTAAGGCCAAAAACGGAGAGATATACAATTCCTCGGCAGCGCTTTCGTCCAATGAAAACCTTTTTTTAATATCTGAAATGGCTACATAATAAGGCGGCGGAAGTGGGCCAAAGTCAAAATTAGGGTTAATTATTGGTGATAGATCTGTTTCAGGATACATTCTCGCTCCACCGGGTAAAGGTCTCGTGTACGCAGTCCTTATTCCTAAAGTCACGGCCCTAGTTTCTTCCGATGGGCCCGATAGGATGACGCGTACCCTATTTTCTAGTTCTCTCAATTTCTTTTCGATATCGCCGCTGGATTTCTCAGCACCTATTAAAATATCATTTCCTTGCTTTTCAATTGAAAGAGGAATCATGAATGCCTTTCCTGAATCTTCGATTTCATCCCTTAGCGTACCCGTAAAAAGATCAAATGAAATGTAGTCTCCCCCTCCCTTTACTCTAATCGCAGATCCGTCGATCCCCACGTTTTTATAGAGGCCTAGCTTCGCTAGCTCAATAAGCGCTAACTGCCTCTTAGCCTCTGCCTCTATTATCCCGGGCATACTCCTGAGGTCTTGCACGCCCTTTATTTCTACTCTCTTCCCTCCTTTAACGCTAACATTAACGTCTTGTCTTATAGTCCCCAATCCCCTCTTAACTCTCTTAGTTGCCCTTAAGGTAAGACCAATCCCACGCGCTACTTCGGCAACGGACTCAGGGCTAGCCTCAATAACCTCTGTCCCTATCTCGACCAACGGTATGCCCAACCTCGACAAACCGTACCCTATGTCATCCCCTTTTTTCCAAAGTATATTTGCGGCGTCCTCTTCTAAGTTAATACCTTCTAATTCAACCCTCAAGAGGCCGTCAGCCGTAGGAGATTCGATATAGCCTCCTTTGGAAATCATTATGGTCCTTTGGAAAGCCCCAGTATTGCTACCGTCAGTTATAGTCTTCCTCATTACGTGAAACTCATCAAAAATATTAGAGCGAAAATTATGCGCAATTAAAAGCGCTGCTTCTAGGGCGTCTTTATTTATACTATGAGGTGGCTCTTCATCCAACTCAACTAAACAGCTTTCCCTTTCAACTGCAGAATAGAAGAATTTCCTATTCCTAAGTTCTTCGTACAGAGCGCTCACATCATAGCGGCCGAGCTCGCTTGGCACAGGGTGTTGCTTTCTTATTATCTGCGTAAGCTCAGGTTCTCCGCGCATATCTGATGAACAGCCGCAGAAGAGCTTTGCAGTATCAAGTTGCTGATGAATTTCAATACCAACTTTGAGTCCTGCCGCCTTCCAATCAAGCATAAGTTATTGTCTAACCTGCTTATGAAATTTTGGGTTAAGCCATACCCATACATCTTAACGAGCGATCTAAGAGACCACCCATTAGCCGCTGGTAGTCAAATTAATTTCGCTGGACAACTATTCAGCAGCATATACGTATGCCAACTAATAACTCGACCCGAAGTAAAACAGTTCATCTGGGCTGGTTAATCCTGGCTTCCCTAACCCAAACTTAACCGTAAGCTAGCAAAGCATATGGCCAATAAATAAGAGGGCTTCATTAGAAGTAGTGTAATTCGAATTGCATAAAGGCCGACCAGCCCCCGATAGCGGGGTAACCTTTCCTAACCGCTATTCATTCGTTACACTCGCCACTAAAGGTCGAATAAGGAAGGCTCTAGGGTCAGATGATTTAGTGATTTCACCTACTAAGTCCCTTTCCATCATAGCCTTTACTTCGTCCATACGCTTCGTATGCCCTAGTACGAACATGAGCTTCACCAGTGCCGTTTCAGGGGTCCAGTCGCACTGATCGCCAATCACGCCGGCCTCCTTTAGTAACCTTCCAGCCGCGTAAACATTCATGTTAATCCTACCGTATATAGTTTGGGGCGCCATCACAACGGGGATGCCAGATGAGATCAGCGATTTCACCGCCGGAAGCACGCTGATCGCTAACGGGTCATTACCAGGATTCGTCGGGGCATGACCAAGGCCCGTGCCAGCGAGCACGACACCATCGTAAAAGCTAGATAGGGAAGCTATAAACTCAGGCCTTATCCCGGGGTGAACGTATATTAAGGCCACTTTTTCGTCGAACTGAGTATCTAATTTCGGCCTAACGCCCGTTCTCCTCGGGTAATCCCTTAAGTATTCGATAGGGACCTCGCCACTCCCGCTCCAATTAGACCAATGAACTTTAGCGTAAGCCATAACCCCTATGCTCCTAAAAGCATCTCTCCTGGAAGTGTGCATTTTCCTTACCTTAACGCCTGGGTGGACCAGGCAGTAATCGTCTGACATATTTCCGTGCATAACAACCATAACTCCAGACATATCGCTCGCGGCTACGGCTACCGCACAATCTAAATTCATTACGTTATCGCTGGAGCCCCTGTCGCTGCTTCTTTGGGCACCAACTAATACTACTGGAACGCCCAGGTCCTGCAACATAAAGCTCAACGCGGCGGAAGTGTAATGCATAGTGTCAGTACCGTGGGTTACAACGACACCTTCTGCACCAGCCGATATTTCGTCATAAATCTTTTGGGCGAGCAACTTCCAATGCTTAGGATTCATATCTTCCGATAAAATATTAAACAGGGGTACACTGCTTATACTTGCAATTTTATTTAAATTTGGAAAAAAAGTGGTTAGATCGCTGGCTGTAAGAGCTGGAAATACTGCTCCAGTGTTATAATCTACCTTCGAAGAAATAGTACCTCCGGCGCTAAGTATTACGACTTTTTTCTTACCGGATTCCCCCACACTTTCCCCGTTTGGAAGCCGTTCAATACTAGGCGGAGAACCCTTCTCTACCAATTCTATTGCGGCACCGTCCGTCAATATACCAACGTTATACCCATTATCTAATTTAATTATAAGCGCTTTACCCTTAAATATAGGTGGGCGGGGCAGCAAAATACCCTCTACTACCAATTCGCCCTTTCTGACCTTTACCCTATCCCATACGCGAACGCCGGACGCGGATAACACCTCTACGATGTCGTCAGGGTATCCGCCCGCGCTCAATTAGATCCCCTACGTTAACGACCCTTTTCAGCGGAGTAAACGAACCGCTTGAGGTACTTTACCTTATTTTTTAGCCTTGGTACGGGATTTCTATGAGGTAGCTTCTCAACCTTAGGGGTCGCCTGCCTCACTTTTCCAGCTTTAGTTACAGAGCCGTGGCTTGGCATTTGAAATTATAAGATCTTCAAATATAAGCTTGACGTGAGAAAAGCGTTTAAAGGCGGGTCATTTCCACGTATGGCAACAACTTCAAAGGAACTCACTCTAGAAGACGTAAACCTTGCGTCAAAGCGCATTTATCCTTTTATTCACAAAACGCCGCTTGACTACTCGAAAACCTTCAGCGATTTATCCGGCTCTAGCGTATATTTGAAACTAGAAAACTTACAAAAGACTGGGTCATTCAAGGTTCGTGGGGCATTAAATAAATTACTAAGCATGCCGAAAAATTTAACGGCAGGTGGAGTAATAACGGCATCAGCTGGGAACCACGCCCAAGGAGTTGCATACGCAGCGGCTTCGTTAGGAATAAAGGCTACGGTCGTAATGCCAAAATGGGCAAGCGAGGCCAAAATAAAAGCTACAAAAAGTTATGGGGCTGATGTCCTGCTTTACGGCTCTTATTTCGACGATGCCGTGAGCAAGGCAAAAAGCATTAGCCAAGAATTGAATATACCTTATATCCCGGCGTTCGACGACGACGACATAATTGCTGGACAAGGTACAATTGCCCTAGAAATACTTGAGGAAAAACCCGATTTAGACGTAATCCTCGTCCCAATCGGAGGGGGAGGATTAATCTCGGGAATAGCGCTGGCCGCTAAATCGATAAAAGATATAAAAATTATAGGCGTTGAAAGCGATGCCTTTCCGGCGGTTCACGAAATTTTAAACGGCAGAAGGCCAGAATTCGGAAATACCATAGCCGACGGCATAGCCGTTAAAAGCCCTAGTCCTAGGACGATTCACTACATAGAAAAATACGTTGATGAAGTAGTTTTAGTTAACGATAATGAAATAGCCAAGGCAATGTTTTTACTCTTAGAGAGAGCGAAAACTGTTGTGGAGGCCGCAGGTGCCGTCGGCATAGCGGCCTTATTATCAAAAAAGGTCGACGCTAAGGGGAAAAATATCGGCGTACTATTAAGTGGAGGCAATGTAGACGTACATTTACTGTCCAGAGTAATCGACCGCGCTCTCCTAGATTTTGGCAGGATGATGATAATTTCTTTCGTCGCCCCAGATAGACCTGGCATACTGGCGGCAGCCCTATCAATTATTGCCGAAGAGGGCGCCAACGTACTGCACGTTCAACATGATAGAGAGGGAAGCGATGTGCCGCTTGGTTTCACTAAAATAAAGATATGGATGGAAATCCCTGAAACTCACTCCAAAGAAAGCTTACTCAAAAAATTAACCCTGCTCTACCCCACAGTCAAGGAGGGATAATCGCAAGACCCATATTGGTTTTTTACGCGCTGGGAATGCGACGTTGTAAACCTTAACGTCACCAATAGTTACGAATTCAATAGCACCCCTGTGTATATGCCCGTGAACCCAAATATTGAAACCCCCGGTTCTTATTTCATCTTCAAAATCAGGATAACCCATTTCGGGCCACATTTTTTCTCTTTCGCCAAGCATAGTAGCCCTAGTAGGAGAGTAGTGGGACAGTACTATTTTGTATTCAGCTTGCACGCTTCTAAGCTCATTGAGCTTAGACTTTATAGTTTGAATTTGAGTGGACCGAATTTTCCACATGTCGTTTACGTGCGTCCGCTGCCAGTATGTCGGCCTCTCCAGCGCGCCCTTTGTCCCCAGCACGACCAGCCTCGACCCTAACACGTCGTAAACGCCAATTTCATTAACAAGCCACTCGATCATATTACGAGAAGCTGCCCTTATATCGTCAAATTTTTCTTCGTATTCCTCATTACCTTGGCAAGCTATCACCCTGCCAGTATACATTTTTTTTAGCTCATCCAAAAAAGAGCCTAAACTAGAGGGGTCGCCTTTATTTACTATGTCGCCTGCGAGCAAAAGTATAGCTGGCTGATTCTCTTTAACCGTTGTGCTAAAAGAAGCTAGAAAATCTGTTGAAAACCTTGGCACGTGTATATCAGAACTGGCCAATACCATCATTAAGGACCACCATAGCGTGATCTTATTACATAATTTCTATTATTTGGCATTTGACACACCGCTTTTTAATTAACATCAGAATCACTTTTATGCTTTTGCGGATCACTCGCCGGAGTTCAAGCTGTCGCGCAGCGCACTCACAGCACAATTGTTTTCTAGTTTGCTGCCTATACTTAACCTAGCGTATTGATTATCAAATGCCGGGCGCATTAACCTAATTTTTAATGAATCTATTAATTGCGGGTAGTTAAAACGCATAAGGATGTAGTTAGTAAAGCTTTCGTACGCCTTAAGCCCATTCATAGACTTAAGCGCTCTTCTGACCCGCTCTCTTTCGGATTTAATAAAATCTGCGTTACGAAACGCGTAAGAGGGATCGCTTAACGCTTCTACGGCAGCAGCCAGGCTTGGTCTCGATAGTTCAAATCTGGGAGAAAAACCCTCTATTGATTCGATTAACTGCTTGGTGGCTAGTAGTATAGAGACGCGCATCCCGGCTAGGGCAAATGCCTTGCTCATAGTCCTAAATACCACTAAGTTGCCTATTTCTGGTACCAATTTTGACGCCGAGTAACCCGCGTACTCGGTGTAAGCTTCGTCGAGCAGCAAATAGCCACCAAATGATGAACACACTTCTCTAACTAAATCTTCATCTGCAAGCATAGGCGAGGCCGTAGGATTATTGGGGTCATCTATAACTAAAAGACGCGGTTTTTCAGTGCGCATCAAAGAAAAAAGTTTGTCCTTATCTAGAATCCACCTATAGCCGTTTTCCTCTAGCCGCAACTTGTGAACCTTGACGCCGAGAACCTTTAATATCGGTTCATAAGAGGTAAAAGTAGGTTCCAGCAAAATCGCAGAATCGCCCGGTCTGACTAACCTGGTAAATAGTTCATAGAACGCGTATTCCCCGCCTGAAGTAGCGTGAACGTTTTCCGGTTTAAGGCCCGCATAAGACGACATTAAACTTTTCAATTCTTCTACTAATTTATCTTCGGGATAGCGGTTGGCGTCGCGCAGTGCCTCCCTCGCAGCTTTTATTACATTTGCTGGCGGTGGGCGCGGAAACTCGTTAAAATAAAGGCGTAACTCTGAAGGATCGCAATTCATTTTATAACCTAAAAAAAGGGAATATTAACGTGTCGGTAAAAAAGATCAACGCGTGACCGCACGGCTGAATATGGGGACCGCGATTCCTATGGCTATAACCGCGAACACCAGCATAAAGAGCAATGGCCCCATTATGGCGCCAAGCCCAGCGTTCAGTATCATAAGCCTCCTCAAGGCCTCTACCATGTAAGTGAGCGGTATGACCTTAGCCACGTATTGCAACCACCACGGCAGTTGTATCACCGGGTACAGTACCCCGCTAAGGAACATCATCGGAAATTCCAGTAGCATAAGCATCATAGTAGCGGTTTCTTGGTCGGACGCAACCGAGGTAGCGATTATCCCCAAACCCACGAAACCAAGGTCGCCTAAAATCAAAACCGCGATTATAAGCAGAGGGTTTCCGTAAACCTTAACGCCAAAGAAGGCTACGACCATCACCACTATTATGGCTGCTTGAAGCAGCCCCCTAACCATTTGCGCGACCGCCTTACCAGTTATTATGGAGGACCTCGCTATGGGGGCAACCATGAGGCCGTCCATTGTGCCTATTTCTCTTTCTCTGGCGACGGTTGCCGCGAGGCCAGCCATCCCAGCCATGACTACGGTAAGGCCGACGAAGCCTGGAGCCATGTATTCGAACTCGGATGAAGGCGCCCAAGGAGCTATGCTTTCAACGTAAAGCGGAGAGGGATTGGAGCCTACTAGAGATGATAAAATTGAGCCGACGGAAGCCTCCAGCTCTGCGGCTACTTGTGGGTTCGTATTGTCTACTATAAGCACCAAACTATCGCGAGCCGGAAAGTTAGGGTAAACTATGAATACACCATAAACTTCGCCTCTTATAACTGCCTGTTTAGCTTGCGCTACTGAAGAAAAAGTTATCACGTTCAAAGAGCCGCTCGTCGATGATAACCGCTCGAAAGCCGTAGCTATGTAGCTTCCCTCTCCAGTTGGAGCCTCATCTACAAGCGCAATTGGAATATGGCTTATTTGCCCTGAGCCAGGAAACATGAAGCCGAAAAGCGCGATCAGGATAACTGGCATCAGCACGAAGGTCGCTATCCTCATCTTTGACCTAGAAAACTCAAGTAAGTCCTTCTGCGCTATCCTCAAAGAATCCTTAAGGTTTTTTTTGAAAGTCATTTTTTTCGCCCATCTCTAGCCTCTGATTACCCTAGGGGCGCTCTTTTCTTTCCCTAGCGTGTCTCTTAGCTGCCTCCCGGTGAGCTTGAGGAAAAGATCCTCCAAGTTCTTAACGCCGTTTTCTTCTTCAAGCCTCTTCGGCTCGCCTATGGCAAGTATCTTACCGTGATCGATTATTGCCAACCTCTCGGATAATTCCTCAGCCAACGCCATCTCATGGGTGGTAAGGACCATTGTTATGTCGGACTGATGTAACTGAACGATCAAGTCCTTTATGAACCTGACAGTCTGGGGGTCTAAGCCCAGCGTCGGCTCATCCAAGAAAAGTACCTTTGGATTATGCAACAGGGCGCGGACGAGGTTAAGCCTCTGCTTCATGCCAGTCGAGAAAGTACCAACTGCCCTATCCGCGAATCTACTTAAGTCGACTTCATCCAGGAGCTCGTCTATCCTTTCTTCGAGCTTTTCTCCACCCAGCCCGTATAGGTGGCCGAAGAAACGCAAGTTCTCCCTAGCGGTCAGCCTATCGTACACTATTAACTTATCAGAGACCAATCCAATTAACAATCTTACCTTATCTGGCTCATCCTTGATCGAGTGCCCGCCAATAAAAGCATCACCTTCCGTAGGCCTTAGTAACGTGGTCAGCATCCTCATGGTCGTGCTCTTACCCGCGCCGTTTGGACCTAACAGCCCAAACAGCTCGCCATCTTTTATTTCGAAGCTTACGTGGTCTACGGCCGCAAAACCTCCCTGAAAAATCTTAGTTAGGTCTTTGACCACTATGCTCCCATCTTCCACTCGGATCACCTTTTCTCCGCGCTTTCCCTCTTTTGGTCCTTCGCCCCTCCCCTAGCTAGGATGCCTAGTAGCATGCCTACGAGCAAAACTAAAACAATCAATATCGCGTATAGCACGGTATCAGGCTTTGCGGTAATTACGTCGTGTTCAAGAGAGTTGATGAAACTTTCCTTTACGTTAACTTGCAACGGGCTATAGTCTGTGAAAGGCAACTCAGTATTGTTCTGATACCAAGTCTCCTGAAGCGACAGGTTATAGCTCATGGGTTTAGCCCCTGAAGTCGTATCTAGTTCAAATCTAACGACCGCTGTCTGACCCGGCTTAAGCTCGCCTAAGTAATCGGTTGTAACTCCTGAAAACTCGTTAGGGATAAGTAAGTTGAAAGTTATATCCTCTGCGGTGTAGTTTCCCCCGTTTTTAATTATGGCATAAAGCTTCTGCCCAGAACCGCCCTGCGTCAGATTAGTACCTGACACTGAAACCAGTTCTAGAGCTGCTTTGCCGCCCACCATGAATGATAGAGGTACATTAATGCTACCTCCAACATAATTGACCCTAAGGTGAGCTGTATAGTTCATCGGAGAGGGCACAGAACCAACGTTGAAGTAAAAGTCCACGGGCACTTCGGTGCCTACTGGCAAAGCGCCCAAATCGTGGACCGTAGAGTTGCCCCACGATGGGGAAAATCCCTTTGGCAAATCCAATGCCACAGTAACATTTTTAGCAGGAGAAGTACCTGCATTAATCAGGTACGCTTCGAGCTCGACGTCCTGCTCGCCCGGGAAGAAATCAGGCGGATTGAACCCGATACCAGCCACCTTGACGGAAGCAAAGCCCTGAATTGCGATGGATACATTAAGCGTTTCGTTAAAACCACTGGCTTCAATGCTTAAGGGCAGTAAGTAAACACCATCGCTAGCCCTGTCGCTAATAGAGGCGTAGAATATGGCTGTAGCCTGATCACCACTACCTACATAACCCAGCCGGTCAGTTTCGTTATTTGAACTCTCCCATTTACCAGCAGCTGAGTCGTAATACGCATAGCTGAATGGCGGGCTCAACATCAGGGTAGCGTTGGTCTGAATGGAGGGACCTCCCTCGTTCACGATTACCACCTCTAAGGGCAGGTTTTTGCTTCCTGGGGATGCGATTAATGGCGAGCTCTCAGAACCCCAAATCGCCGTGAAAACGACGAAATCGGGCTTCTCTTGTTGCGCGGCAACTGGAGTCCCCATGACAGGTACTGAAAGCCCTAAAATTACCACACCTATAGTCAACCAAACCAAAATATTTCTCAATGCTTATTCACCTCATTAACTTTCTGGTATAACCAAGCCTTCTGAAAATCAAGTTCATAAATCACACGATTCATCAGCTCTAAGGCCTCTTCTTTGCTCAGCGAATCAACCGTATCCCTGAGCAGGTAAAACTGGTGTTGGTAGCCCGTCACGGAAAGGCGGGCTAGCTCTTCCTTTCCAACGAAATCTTCTAGAAGTTTTCTATAGTTATCCCAATTTCTGAACAAGGCCTCGAGCTTGTCCTTGACGCGAGAAAGGGCTAAGGAGCCATCTTCAGTTATTTCGTAAACGGTCTTACCCTTCTCGGACCCGGATCTTATATACCCATCTTTTTCCATGCGCTTCAAAAGCGGATATAGGGCACCGCTGCTTATATTCCAAGTCCCACTGGTCTTATCCCTTATGGTTTCTATGATTTCGTACCCGTAATACTTTTTCCGGGAGAGGAGGTGCAAGACGTAGTAACGCATCAAGCCGTGCAGGCTCCCGCTGAACTGCCTGACGTCAGAGACGGACATAAAAACTACATAAAGGCGCTTATAAGAGTTTCTTATAATATGTATTATGATGCATCTTGCTCAACCTGCGGGTTACGCGGGAGCATGGTCGATAATAAAAATGCAACGAGCGCCATGCACAAAGAAAAGAGAAAAGCCAAGTGAAGACCGTATTCGAAGCCCGCCAAGTTAAAGCCCTTATCTTGAACGCCTCCCCCGTAGATCATTATCTGCATGAGGTCGTTTAGAGATACCCTACTTATCAGGAATGGAAAAGTGGCCGCCAAGCTCAACATACTGCCAGTATTCCTAAGCATGGTCCTTATGCCCGACGCCATACCGCGCCTATTTGGCCTCACCCCGCTCATTATTGCGTTGGTATTAGGTGAGCTAAATAGGCCGCTGCCCGCGCCCATTATTGTCATGTAGACCGCCAGCTCCCAGTAGGGTGTGTTATAAATAATCGTCGAGAGAAGGAGAAGGCCCAGAGAACTAACGGCCATGCCCGCGGCGCTCAGTACCCGAGAGCCGTACTTATCTGAAAGCCTGCCGCTTAATGGCCCTAATCCTAAGAAACCCAAACCGTACGGGATCATCATTATTCCGGCTGAGAGAGGAGTTTGGCCATAAGGACCTTGAAGGAAAAAGATGAGCAAGAAGGTAACAGCTCCCGTAGCTAGGCCGCTCAGCAGGTTAGCCCCATTCGCCAATGAAAAAATTCTGTCCCTGAAGAGCGCGAAATCTATCACGGGATACGCAGCGCGCTTCTCGATAAAGAAGAAAAGGGCAAAAAACACCACTGAAGCAGCCACTGGCACTTCGGTATAGTATATAGGGGAGCCAGGAAACGCGATGAAGGTCAGGCCAAGGAGAAGTAGGGTAAGCGCCAGCGCGAGCAATGCATTACCCGCGTAATCAAACTTAGTTTCTTTTATGGGTTCTACCACATCTTTTAACCTAAAGTAAGCCCACGGAATAGCAAAGGCGGCTATAGGTATATTAAAGAAGAATACCCACCTCCAAGATATGGCCGTTAGCAATCCCCCAACTACTGGGCCCATTGTAAAACCAATTATGAAGGCTATCTGGTTTATTCCGAGCCCCAACCCTACTTCACCCTTCTTAAACGCATCGGTGACAATAGCCGTACTGTTAACCATTAAGAAGGCACCTCCTAAGGCTTGGACCCCCCTAAACGCTATTAACTCCAAACCCGCCGTGGAGCCCTTTCCCATAACTAACCCGCTTAAGAGCGACCCAATCCCAAAAATACCAAAACCTATATTGTAAAGTTTCTTCCTACCCACTAAATCAGCGAGCTTACCCAAGGTAGGTACTAGCGTAACGGTCAGAAGCATGTAAATCAGGATGACCCAGAGGGCGTAAAAGAAGTTTAGGTCTAGATCTCTCATCATACTTGGCAATGCTATGAGCAACGCCGAACTTTGAATGCTGCCTAAGATCGCACCTACGGTAGTAACTGAGAGGGCGGTCCACTTATAATCCAAAAATGATCGAATTAAATAAGTGTATTTTTTAAGCGTTGCCATTAACAACTTGTTGGACCTTGAGCTTAGGCAACGGTGGCTTAACCTGAAATACCGGCTGCAGAGCGGCCTTAATAAGCTGGTCAACTTCGAATTTCGATAAAAGCTGGGGCTTGGCGAGGTGCCTTGCAACGTCTAACACGTCATAAGGTATTTTTAATACGTAATACAGCTGAAGTGGGACCCTTGAAGTAACGAACTTAGCCATGTTGCTTACGTAAGGGTTGGGCTTGCCCTTAAGCACTAACCCCGCCTTAGAAAATAGGTACTTATATACGTAGAACGCGTACGTGGCAACCCTCGATGCAAGGTAAACCCTCACGGGATTTACTGGACCCCTCAATAGGGGATGAAGACAGTCGTACTGATTCCAGTCAAATGTGATTATTTTATTATCTTTAAGTAACTTGTAGAAACTGCTCGCCCCAGGTAACGGTGTGTAAAGCGTAAACTGAATTGCGTCAAGCCCCCTTTTGGCAAGTTCTAACGCAAAACTTACGTCCCGCTTCAAGTCTTCCCACGTCTCATAAGGGGAACCTAAAATCATTCCTCCGAAAACCACTACTCCCATCTTATGCAAGATTTCGACGGCCTTAGCCGACATCGACGTTGTGATTCCTTTTTTCATATCCCTAAGAGTGCGGTCATTACCAGATTCGATCCCGATAAAGGCCAGTATCATACCGGCTCTAGCGGCGGCCTCCATGACATCTGGTCTCCTCACAACTAAATCTGCTCTTATCTGTGCAAACCACCTGATCTCCGGCGCCTCTTGACTCAATGATACAAATAAGTGTTTTCTGGCCTCTTCGCTGCCAGGTATCACTAGGTCGTCGTCTACAAAAAACATATGTTTATAGCCTAGATCTCTGAGCAAGTCTATTTCCTGCATTATCCTTTTTTCGCTCTTCATCCTCCACGAATGCCCCCACATGGCCGTTACCGAGCAGAAGTCGCAATTATAAGGGCAGCCCCTAGCGGTCTCAATCGTGGCGAACTTCGCCCCTTTTTCGATCACGTCAGCTCTATACTCATCCTGTTTGATCAAGTCCCAAGCTGGCATGGGGGACTCATCTAAGTTGAGGAGGGGCGGCCTAGGAGGCGTAAGTTTAACCGATGAACCATCCTTATAGGCTATGCCCATCACTTCAGAAACGGGTTTTCCAGATGATATAGCACGCATGAGGTCAACGGAGGTCACCTCTCCCTCTCCTCTGACGATGTAATCAAAGCCGTCATTAAGTACCAGAGGATACATGAAGGTCGCGTGGTGCCCCCCCGCGAAAGTAATAACGTCCTTATCAAGCCTCTTTATGGCAGAAGCGACGTCTTTGGCGTCGGGATAATATGAGCTAGCTATTGTAGTGAAGCCAACGGCGTCGTAGCTCAGCGCTTTTTTTGCGAAGTCTTCGGGCGGACCGCCGTGTATCATCCTATCGACGATAGATACCTCATGCCCAGCTTCGCGCAAACCGCCAGCTAACTCCGCTAACCCGAGCGGGGGCATTCTTATACCAAACGAATTATAGTACCCCTCGCCGTAGGGATCAAAGGGCTTGACCAATAAAACTTTCATTTACTCTCGCTCAGTTATTACAGGCTTATACTTTTACGGTTTTCTCATACTACAATGCCTAAGCCTCTACCATTAAGGTCTAGGCAAGCCGTTGTTACACTCTCTCATGCCTAATGAATTGGATATAGCTACTTCAGCGCGAAGGGCTGGCACCCTCGAGGATAATACCCGTTATAAACCCAGATTCAGGCGTGCGCCTAATTAGACGGCTGCCCGCTCGCTTCGCGGTGGAGTCCCCGTCTGGGGCTTCCCTGATAATTGCCCCTAGTTATGGGTTATAGCTGATTAGCGCGTCCAGGGCTATCCTTCCAGCTTTATCCGTGAAGCTCTTCATTTGGGATGCATCTAGCATGGAAGCGCGCTCGACCATGTTATCGCTAACCATTAGGACCGCAGCCGCCTTAAATCCCCTTATCTGCGAAAGGGCAAATAGGGTAGCGCACTCCATCTCCACCCCGGTGAAACCCATAGATGAAAGCCGCTGGGCGAAATTAGGGTCCTCGGCGTAGAAGGCGTCGCTAGAAAATACTGGGCCCAGCGCGAAACTGGCACCTTCTTTCTTAGCTGACGCTAATACCGCTTCAACGAAGTCATGCGTTGGGGCTGGCGCCAGGCAAATGTCTTTTATGTATTGACCGATTGTACCGCCAGGATTGCTGGCCGCTGAGGTAGGGATTATAAGATCGCCGTACCTTTGTCCCTTTAGTAAGCCTCCAGCTGTCCCAAGCCTTAGTACGGCCCTTGCCCCGTATTGGTGAAGCTCCTCAAAGACTATGGCGGCAGAGGGAGCGCCGATACCGTGACAGGCGATGCTAACCCGCTTGCCAGCGTAGCTACCCGTATAGACAAAAAAACCGCGGTTATCGTTAACCAAAACTGCATCTTTAAGGATAGAAGACAGCTGCTTGACCCTTTCAGGGTCTCCAGCAACGATCACCCTTTCAGCCAGGTCGCCTTTTTTCAACTTTATGTGCAGCGGTTCAATCTCCAAACGTATCACAATGACTTAAACGCGCCCCTATAAATCCTTTGCGAGAGCAATCCTCAAATCTATCGGGGTGACGCTTTGCACTAAACCGTTTACCCTTCTCGCTATTTCGATCCGATCGCGCATTACTACTTGCTTGTAGTTAACCGTCCTACCCAATGCCGCCGACGCATTACGCTCCACCACTATGCACGCTACCCGCCTATTCAAGTACCTAGAATTTATTTTAAGGGCCTCTTCCTTCCAAAGAGCCGTGAGGAGCTCGGTTCTGCGCTTCTTCTCGCCCTCAGCGATCTGTCCTTTCATGGAAGCAGCCTTCGTCAACGGGCGCGGAGAAAACCTAGCCACATTAACTTTGTCAAAAGAATAATACTTTAAAGCCTTTACCGTTTCCTCGAAGTCGCTTTCAGTCTCGCCGGGAAATCCGGCTATTATGTCCGTGTGAACAGAGGCGTCTGGATAGCGCCTTCTAACGGCCCTCAAGATTTCAGATACCTCAGAAACAGTATAACCCCTTTCCATACCCTTAAGCACGTCGTCGTTAAAACTTTGTATTGGTATGTGGAAAAACTTGAACACTTTTTCGCCAGAAAAAGCGTCGAGAAGGTCGTCTAGCCAATCCAGCAAAGAGCGAGGGTTTATCATACCCACCCTTATCATAAAATCCCCATTTAATTCCGATACCGACCTCAACAGGTCGGGGAACTTCTGACCCGTATCTTTCCCCCAAGAATTAATTTCAACCGCTGTTAAGTCAACTTCGACGGCTCCCCTCTCCACAGCCCTCTGGACCGTCGAAACGATAGCGCGCGATGAATAACTGGCAATCCTCCCCCTAGCCAGCTTAGTTGCACAATACGAACAATTACCTCCGCACCCAGTACCTATCGGCATAATGTAAACTGGCCCACCAGGTGGTGGCGGTACCAGCGATGGTATTTCTGGTTCAGCTACGCCCACCCGCGCAAAAAACTCGCCCCTTTTGCTGAGCGGTAGCAGCGTGGCCTTACCCGCCGCGTACGGATTAGCCTCGGCAGTACAACCCGTTACTACGACTTCCTTCCCGGCAGCCTTAAACTTAGCAATTTTTTCCCTTAATTTCAGATCCGAAGCCTCCCTGACCGTACACCCGTTTATGATAATGAGATCGGCTTGATCGTCACCCTCCACTATGGTATATCCAGCGCCCTTCAATATACCCGCCAACCCTGCCGCGTCGGCGCGGCTTAGGGCACAACCCATACCCTCAACGTAAACTTTCTTCCCTTTGAGGTCGAAAATCGCCAAATCTTTGCTTCAGCCTCCCATATAGCCTCTCGGAAAAAGATGAAAGGTGGCCACCACCGTCTGTTTCGCCTCCTTTTATGGCCCTTAAAAGCTCTTCCCAGCTTCCTGGGTTCAACTTAGTACAGTAGGTGTAACCGTTACCCACTTCCCACGGGAAATGAGCATCGCTGCCACCCGTCTTTCCGCCTACCCGCAGGGCCCTAGCCTTGGCGTTAGAGCGTGGGAACCAATTCGAGGCATTGAAGACCTCGACCGCGTCGACCTTGGCGCCTTCGAGGAGGGCCTTACCCATCCCCATCTTGAAACCAGAAAAAGGGTGGGCGGCAACAGCCAAACCTCCCCTTTGATGTATAAAATCAATTGCCTCTTCTAGCTGCACCCCCTTGACGGGGCACTCGTATATACCCAAGCCAAGCAAGTGACCAGACCCTGTGCTTATCTCTACCCCTGGGACCACGATCAGCTCTTTTTCGCCCGAGAACGAGTTAAGGCCGTCCACTGTATTGTGATCGGTAACCGCGAAACCCCTAAGCCCTTTTTTCTTAGCTACTCTTATCACCACTTCCGGCCTGTTCACGGCATCCCTCGAAAAAACTGTATGCACGTGAAGGTCAAACTTAGCCACAACCGAGTCAGGTCCAGGATCAGCCATTTCGATGTACCCTTGATCCCTCGGGGACATCGCGTAAAGGTACCAAGATTCCCAAGGACCCATCCTTTCCTTCGGCTGCGAGTACCATGCACTCAGATCTTTCTCCCATCATCTCTCTTTCCCTTATGTTTACTAGAACCGCGACCTTCTTGCCTATCAGATCTTCAGGCGAGTACTTAATACCAAGACCTCCGAGCGTAGTCTTAGCGAAGCCGCCGAAATCAAATTTTATTCTGAGCAATTTCTTAGAACCCGATACCCTTTCGGCGCTTATCACTTTCCCTATCCTTATGTCCAACTTACCGAACTCTTCTGCGTCAATGGAAGGGAGCAAAGGCTCAGCGGGCTTTTCTTCAATCTCCTTCAAACTCACCTTATAAAAGAGCGGCCTTGGCGATGATACGGCCGTTCCTGGGACCAATTGCATCTCTAAGGCTGACCAAGTCGGCTCAATCCCCAAGAAAGATAGCGCGAGCGAGCCTGCTGATGGAGATATAGGGTAAAGCATAATGGAAAGATCTTTTGCCAATTCCGAGGCAACGTACGTAGTAGTATTTGCCTTACCCTCTTTAACCTCTCTCCAGGGCTGCCTTTCGTTGACGTACCGGTTACCGACCCTAGCGAGGGCCAGCAACTCCTCCACTGCGGAAGAAAGCGAGAATTTATTCATGGAATTCGAGTAAGCAACCGCCCTTTTTCTAGCCTCTTCGAGTACAGCCTTACTCTGATCGTCTAGCTGACCGGGGTCCGGTATTTTACCCGCGAAGTTATTGTAAGCGAAAGAGAGCGTCCTGTGGATATAGTTTCCGAGGGTATCGTTTAAGTCGGAATTGACGCGGGCAGCTGCTGACTCAACCGTAATCGATGTATCCTTGCCCTCTGGCCTCGTCTCCATCAATATAAACCTCCAATAATCGGCAGGAAACGCGGATAACGCCTCATTGCTCCAAAGCCCCTTTTTCTTACTCTTTGATGCTTTTTCCCCGCCAAACAAAATAAACTCAGTAGAACTAACCGACCAAGGGAGGACGTAGTCTTCCCCCGAAGCCATGAGTAAGGCGGGCAATATTATTGTATGAAACGGGATATTATCTTTACCTATGAAGCATATGAACCTCGTTTGGGAGTCAAACCAGTAATCCTTCCAGCGGTCTGGCTCACCTTTATTTTCAAAGTACTCTTTTGTCGCCGATATGTAACCGAGCACGGCTTCCATCCAAACGTATATCGTCTTGTCTTCAGCACCTGGAAAAGGCGCAGGAATTCCCCACTTATTATCTCTAGTTATTGAGCGGGGTTTTAAGCCATCGCGAATCAATGCCAAGCTCATACTCCTAGCATTTTCGGGAAATCTATCATTAGACCTTATGTATTCTTCTAGCTTTTCAGAAAAAGCAGGTAAGTCGAAATCCCACTCAGAAGTAGTCTTCCATTTTATTGGTTCCTGGCAAAAAACGCCGCGCGGATTTATCAAAAGTTTCGGTTCCAAGAGCCTACCGCAGTTATCGCATTGATCGCCGTGGGCTTCCGTATACCCGCAATAGGGGCATGTACCGATAACAAATCTATCCGGTAGAAATATGTTTTTTTCTTCGCAGTAAGGCATTTCTACGTCTTTTCTTATCACATATCCATTTTTATAAACTTTAGAGTAGAAATCCCGCACAAAGCCCTTATGAACTTCGCTTTCCGTACGCGTATAATTATCGAAATTTATGTTCCATTCTTTAAGTATTTGCAGAAGTCTCTCATGGTTAACATCGGTTATTTCACGCGGACTAACCCCCCTTTTTATAGCTTCTACTTCAATGGGCGTCCCATGCTCGTCGGACCCGCTAACCATAATGGCATCATCACCCCTAAGCCTTAAATAGCGGGTGAATACATCCGCTGATAAAAGGTGAATTAATGTCCCTAGGTGAGGCTCGTAATTAACGTAAGGCCACGCTGAAGTAACTATCCATTTTTGGCTGTCCATAAGAAGATAATTCAGCTCTATTTAAAAGTTGACGAGTTGCTCCCTTGCAAAGTCTGCGGAACTGCAGCTTCGGTCGTGGCGCTGGGATCTATGCTAGTTAACGGTAGAAACGTTCAAGGCCGGCCACGCGCAAAATGCATTATTTCAAATATACGAGGGCCAATTTTAGATCGCCATAAAGACGGCCGCTCTTCTTGCCGAAGTACATTCTCTGCCCCGCCTAAAACCAGAAAGTTTTCGCTTACCTTGAATCACTTCAAGCGAACTTCTAGCCACGTGAGCCACCCCTCGGCTAAAGCTTAAGCTTCGACGGGCGACGCCTGCCCGCACGCATACCGCGCAGTCAAAGTAGCCCCGC
>JAGDXE010000011.1:27180-39601 GCA_023256375.1 Thermoproteati archaeon
ATTCTATCTATAGCGCGCATAAAACATAAGCGATACCACCTCCGACCCCCTGTAAGCCATGATAAGTTCGTATAAACTAATATTGAAAAAATAATTATTATATTTAATATTTTATTATATCCAACTGCTTCGACTTATAATAAGTAAAAGCCTCCTCTAATTTCATTTTATATTCGTCTCCATCTTTTTTTCTCATAATTAAGTCGTAGCCATCCGCACCTTCAACGCTTGCTACCGCACCTTCGAAAACTACTGAACTACCGAGGCGCAATTTAAACAACCTAACCAAAGATATTTTCTGATAAACAAGCCTGCCGTCTTTCTCTTTCTTAAGTAATTTTTGGCTGTAGCTTATTTGAGCCATAAACTTTTTTTCCAGCTCGTGCCTGAGCATCAAGGAAAAAGCAGGAGAGTAAACTTGAACATCAAGTCCGCCTTCCTTTTCGTCGAGCTTAAGTGGTGAGGAAACATGCTTAGATGCCATGGTTTTTACCATGTGCTCGAGTCTTTCTACTTCCTCGCTTTCAAGCTTACGGGCCTCGCCCCTGATTTGTATGAGGTAAGGGTAATTCTTCTCAGAAGCCATAGCACATGACGGACAAACACTCCTTTCGTAATTAATTTCTACTTGGCCTTCTATATTCTTTTTAAGTCCAAATCCGACATCCAACACGACGCCGAAAGAAATACTAGTACTATTGCCGTGCTCAGCCGAAGAACGAATAGATACCGCGTAGCCTTCTGAATCCTTCAAGTAAGGATAAATCGCCGATGCAATTATATCTTCCCACTCAGCGCCGTTCGGATAAGGCATCCACTGTCCTTTCCACCTAATAGACCCACATGACCTGCAACGCGGGACGGAAAGTTTTATCAAGGCAGGGAGACCCTCGATTTGTTTTAAGATGCAATCCCCACAAAGATTCCCGTAACCCAAGTGATGCGGGCTTATTCTAGAGTATCCTTCCTTTCCCTCTAGGCTATTCCCACAAACCGGACATATTTTCAAATGCATTAAATTAAAAACACCATTTTTAAACCTGACTAAACAGAGATGGATATACGTATTTTTTCTTCTTTCTTTCCTTTAGGGCGTCCCACTCACTAAGTATTCTGACGGCTTCGTTACCGACCCTTATCGCGCCTTCTAGCCCGGCATCTGCCTTAAACTGGCCAGTTTCCCTTTGGGCAATTACAGCCGTTATAGCACCCGCTCTACCTCCGTAGAGCCTAGTCAAGGTAAACAGGGTAGCGGACTCCATCTCAAAATTTAGCACGCCAGCTTTTTTCAAATCAGGTATTAACGTGGCCATCCAACTCTGGTCGTACCCATTAAAGCCAGGCCTTCCTTGGCCTGCATAAAATGAATCGGTACTCGCGGTCACGCCCACGTGATAAGGGAGGCCTAGGCCCTCGGCCGCTTCTATTAACGCAAAAGTGACCTCAAGGTCTGCGAAAGCGGGGTATTCCTGCCTCACATAAGCTTTACTCGCGCCATCTAATCTTACAGCCCCCGAACTTATAATTAAGTCTCCCACGTTTATTTGTTCTTGTATCGCCCCAGTAGTTCCAACCCTTATGAACGTGCGCGCCCCAATCCTGAATAATTCCTCAACTGCTATAGATAGGCTTGGCCCACCTATTCCGGTCGAAGTGCATGATATATCCTTACCCTTGTACTTTCCAGTATGGGTTACGTATTCTCTATGCGAAGCCTTGAAAGTGACCGCATCCCAATAAGAAGAAATCTTGGGCGTTCTGTCCGGATCGCCTGGAAGGATCACGTAATGCGCAACATCGCCGGGACCACAGGCTATGTGGTATTCTTTTCCAGAAATTTTAGGCTCGTCGGAATCAAACATTTAAAGAGCCCCCTGAAAAAGGTCTTGGTAGAAGCTCGCTTAAAGAAAACTCCTTCCCTGCAAAAATCACCTTCATATTTGGCGAAAACTCCTGCATGACCTGCCTGCAAGCACCGCATGGGCTTGCATCTCCCGACGCTGAGGCTATGGCCATAGCCTCGAATTCCGTATAACCCTCCGAAACGGCCTTAAAAATCGCAACTCTTTCGGCGCACATACTAAGACCGTATGACGCGTTTTCAACGTTAGTACCAGTAAATACCTTCCCCTCTTTCGTTAGCACCGCGGCGCCAACCCTAAACTTGGAATAAGGTGAGTATGAATTTTTCATAGCTTCTATGGCTTGTTTAACTAATCCCTCGTACTTCTTATCCATAAATAAGGGCCATTAAAAAAAGTTAAGGTTAGCGAAGGATCATTTTCTGGCTAAAACTTTAATTCTGCGCGGACGCTTAAACTTGATAATTTTGTCAGACGACGAAGGCGGTAAGCGGAGGCCAAGATTTTCTGCTAATCTCCCATTTGAGGGATCCTCAGGCGAAATCTATTATCTAAAATTTGCGGTATGGGATGGCAGAGGGGGTAGTCATGTGTATACTGCAACGCTAACCGTAAGGGAGGGCGATAATTTTACCGATGTAGCAAAAATAAGCGTTGCCGAAAGAGACATGAGCTTTAAGTTAATTTCAAAGAAACTGTATGGGGAGGAACAGCTAAAATACAGGAGTCAAGGTAACGAAGGGGCTGGAGCGGAAAGTACTGAAGAGTCAGACGGAAATGATTTTTAGTCGATTTTTAACAGCAACTTCCCCTTAACCTCTCCGTTCTCCATTCTTTCGTGAGCTTTCTGAACCTGCGATAAGGGGAGCACTTCAGTTATGTAGGGCCTTACTTTCCCCCTTTTGATCGCAGAAATAACGTTCAGAAGGTCAAACTTTCTTCCACCGTAAGAACCGATTAGAGATATTTGCCTAGAATAAAGATCCCTTACGTCTAAACTTACGTCTTTCCCCGTTGTGGCACCTGGTGTTATCAAACGGCCGGTGGGGGAAAGGCAACGAATACTTTTTTCCCAAGTAGCCGCCCCCACATTTTCAAAGACGCAATTTACGCCCTGCCCAGCAGTTATGTCCATCACCCGTTGCACTACGTCTTCTTCCGAGTAATTTATGACGTAGTCCGCCCCTAACTTTTCGACGAATTTTACTTTTTCTTCGCTACCTGCCGTAGCTATTACGGTAGCTCCAGCCATCTTAGCTATCTGAACGGCAGCGCTACCCAGGCCCCCGCTTGCGCCCCATATAAGTACCGATTCATACGGTTGAATTTTCGCCCTGTTAATTAAGGCGTTCCATGCCGTCATAAATGTGACTGGTACTGCAGCCGCCGTTTCTTCTTCCAAGCCCTCTAAAGGTATTACATTATAGGCTGGTACCACGACGTATTGGGCATACGTGCCGTCAACCTGATTCCCCAAGAGCTTTCTGTTAACGCATTGATCTTCTCTTCCGTTTAGGCAAAACCTACAATTCCTATCCGTGATTAGCGGGTAAATCACGACGCTGGTGCCTTCTCTTAAGCCTTCAACGGCCGGCCCCAGACCTTCTATAGTGCCTGCCCCATCAGCTCCTAAAATATGCGGAAAATCTGTTTTATAACCCCCTAAACCCCTTCTTACCCATATATCAACGTGGTTTAATGAGGCATAACTTAGCTTAATTAATACTTCCCCCAGTTTTGGAACGGGAGGGTTTAAATCACCATAAGAGAGCACTTCTGGTCCTCCATTTCTTTCTATGAAAACAGCTTTCATAAAATTATGCGCGTAAGGCGTAAATGCTTTTTCCAACCCAGAGAAATCTTAATTATCCCTCGCTATCTTTTATTGGGCTCGTAGCTCAGCATGGAAGAGCGCCGGACTTTTAGCCTCAGAAGGGCAGACATCCGTTGGCCGCGGGTTCAAATCCCGCCGAGCCCGCTACGTTAAATAACCCATTAAGGGAAAAATCAGCGAGAATATAAGCGTCAAAAAACCTATTTACTACTGAGATTAAATTATTAAGTTGAGTTATTATCAAGGGCCTGACAGAAGAAAACCTAGTGGAGGGCTAAAGGGAAGACAAAGGAAAAAAAGGTCTTACGAATTAAAAAAACCGTTTCACCCATGCGTAGCTTTAGCCAAAAAAGAAGAATTCTTGGTAGAAAGGGTAAGGGGCGGAAATGAAAAGATCAGGGCGAAGAGCGTAATTTACGTAAACGTTTATGACCCAACCGATAAAAAAGTCAAGAAAGAAAAAATAAGCGCTGTAGAAAAGACGCCTTCTCACGCCGAATACGCAAGGTCAAACATAATAACTAAAGGAAGTTACGTTAAGACGCCCAGCGGATTAGTCGTAATAACGTCCAGAGTAGGACAACATGGGGTAGTAAACGGAAAGCTAGTAAGCGAGGCTAAAACAGAATAAAGGTGTCTTTTTGAGGGAAGTAATTGTTTGGCCACCATACTTTGATGCCAGCAAAAGTAGAAGGGAGGGAAGGAGAGTAAAAAAAGATGCAGCAGTAAAAAAACCGTCGGTTGAAGAAATTGCTGCAGCTGCTAAGGCCCTTGGTTTAAGCGCAAAAATTACCGATGGGTATTACCCGAGGGCTTTTTTGGAAAATGGAAAATTATCAATTACTTACGATGGAAGAAAGGATGTTCTGCTAAAGAGACTTGCGATTGAAGTAAAAAAAGAAAGAGATAAGGGAATCCAGAAATGAAGAGCGCGAGAATACTTCACGTCACGCCTTCTGGATTTGTGGTAGCGGCTAGCAACAATTTACCCAAGGGAGATTTAGTGGCTAGTGATTCAAAAGGAAACATTATAGGGGATGTGATTGATGTATTTGGCCCAGTGAATTCGCCTTACTTATTGATAAAGCCTAGGCTGAAAGGGGACTGGGAAGAGGGAATGCAGGTATTCCTTTACGTAAAAGAGCCTAAGCGCCGTCATCCATAACTTCGCCGTGTGAACTGCCTCGCCCTCAGGGCTTAACGGCTTTATCCGATTGGGGTTTATCGCTTCTTTTGCGTACCTTCATATTTGCAAGCTGGTTTAGGTGCTCCAACAGGTTACTCGCAGGGGCGCTACCCCGCGAACCTATGCTAGGGTAGTTATTTCTCATTCTTCGGAACTTTATTTGACCTAGAAACCCTGGAGTCAATCAACCCACGTAGGCGCGTCTACCTATTTGCAAAATCCACGCTATGAGATCATATACTGCATTAATAGCGCTGGGTGCGCTTCCTCCTTATTTTATTCTTCCAGTAATCTGTTTTAGTTTTTGAAGCATTTTGCGTTACCCTGGGCCCTTTTATGCCGCTTAATTCGTCGTGACAATGAACTATAGCGAGATCTCTTCAAATGCGTACTTCAGCTCTTTCAGTTTTTATTAATGCAAGCTCTTGAGGCTATCATGCAACTCGCAATTATAACGTACAAATTACTTGCCCTCTACTTGCCCTCTAGAGACAACCTTTTCGAATCGCTGACCTTCAGCCTTGAAATGTCGGCTTGCACGATTTTTAACTCAAATATAAATCCCGCAGTTTCTAGCTCGCCTTGTCTCTTTTCTCCTATTCCAAGTTCCCAGTACCAGGAAAATTACATAATCAATTTAAGCGTGAACTTTTCGCCCATTTCATCCACCCTAGCAACCGGCTAGTCGTTAGGAGACATAAATGCACGAAGTCAGCCCTAAGATACGCGTAAAAGGCCGAGCATGCTTTAATTCATGGGCTGGATAAAGGGATCACAAGATAAATTTTATTATAAAGCAAAGCGCGCCGGTTACAAGTCCAGATCGGCCCTTAAACTACTTGAAATCCTGCAGCAAAAGAGCCCAAAGATTGGAGATTCGGTCCTAGATTTGGGTTGTTCCCCAGGCGGATGGTCGCAGGTCCTCTCCGACGCAGTCGGCCCAACTGGAAGGGTTACGGGAATAGACTTAATGAATCCCCATTTAAATCTCCCGAACTTCGAATTCATTGAGGCGGATATCGTGAAGAGCCAACCGGTCAATGGCAGCTTTTCATCCATATATTGCGATGCCGCACCCAAATTTATTGGGGTCAGGGACGTTGATATGGCCAGATCTCAAGAAATCTGGTACGCGTGTTTGAACTGGTGCGATAAAACCTTAGCACCGGGCGGGTTTCTGGTAATGAAAGTTTTTCAATCAAATGAACTTAATGAAATCAGGCCTCAAATAAACGAGCGCTTTTCTAAGATAAGATTTTTTAAACCGAAATCTTCCAGAAGACAAAGCCCCGAAATCTACATCATATGCGAGGGATTTAAGGAGCGCGCCAAGAAAATAGAGGGTTCTTCGTCTCCCGGATCAAACCTAATGCCTTGACCGTCAAAATGAGTAAGACTAGCGCGAATCCCGCCGTCGTTCAAAATTTTTATTAGCTCGCTCATAGGTGGATTTCCCCCCGCCAAAAGCGTTGGCACAACGTAAAAGAAAGGCGGGTAATCTAACTCGCCCTGCAATAATCCCAGCAATTTATTTACTCTGAAATAGTTCTGGAGTGCATCCTGCCTCAGATTAACGGTATAACGAATTTTTTCGATGAACGATGATGAGGCTATTCTACCTATCCACAGCGGGCCTCCGAGCTTGCCCTCTTGATTTTTGTCAATAAGCGCTTTTGGGTCGTTCCCCCACGTCCTTTTTTTATTACGCGGGAAATAAAAAACGAAACCGCTGGCTAAGTCTGGATCTACGACCCTATTCATAGCCACTTTAACGAAGATCCTTACGTAATGGTCAGCATAAAAAGATAGCATTGGCTCAATAAATATATTTTGAAGCCTGGCCCTTCTGTAAATGTACCCAATGAGAATTCTTATGGCCATTTCGTGACAAAATTCAGACCTAAAGCCGAAACAGCCGTATTTTTCAAGTAATGCCTTAGGGTAATGCCCGCACAGCGTAGCTAAATCGGTAGCAGTGAACGCCAGCAACCCACCAGCTTTGACTGCGGCTAAAGCGCTATCTAAAAAAGGGGCGGGAGAACCAAAAGGATCTAGGTCTACAAAATCAAACCTATTATTAGGAGCGCTTTCTGCTGACAAAAACGCCCTAGCATCAGTTGATTGCACCCCTATGCGATTCAAAACACCATTTTTACGAGCAGACTCCAAAAGCAACGATAGGGAAGACGGCGAAAGATCGTTAGCTTCAACGTAAGCCCCTTCTATGGCGTATCTAATGGCCCTGCTCCCGATACCAGTCATGGCGTCGGCTACCCTCGGTTTTCCCATGCCCATGACTACCGCCAAGGAGATATCCCTATTAAGAGAAGTAACCGGGTTATAAAAAGGGATTGAGCTTCTCCTTATCTCAGTAATGGCTGGAACTAATAAATCCGCCTTGCCTTCCCTCACCCATTTTACTGGAAAATCTAAGCCCATTTCTTTAACCCCAAGTCTTTCTAATAAATGATGGATTCTTCCCCACCCTATCGATAAAACGTTTAGTATAGGGGTCCGAGGCATAACCCGAACCCGCCCTCGGTAGACACCTGACCAGGCGATCCCTCGTTACCTTAGCTAGTACAGACGCGGTAGAAGCGAGCACGCAACTCGAGTCGGCGTCATGGCGCGCTATTACCTTTATCCCAGAATAAAGAAAAACTTTGTCGGCAAACTTTTTCTCCGAACCAAGCGCGTCTACTATTGCCTCATCTGGTCTCAAGCAAGAAATAGCTTCTCCCATCAGGAAGGCCTCCAGATCGTTAAGATTACCTCCGCTCTTTTTTACATTTAAATCTATTACGCGCGGAGGCACTACAAATACTACAGACTTAACGATGCCTAATATAAAGGGTATTAATTCTTCGCGCTTCCTAGGCGTTAAAGTTTTAGAGTCACGAACCCCAAGCTCTCTGAGCTTTTCTGCCGCCTTTTCATCCCCTGATACGGCGGCTATCACCATGGGCCCTACAATAGGTCCCCTGCCCGCCTCATCAACACCGGCAATAATCACCCCTTCCACTCTCCGTATATAATTAAGTGGTCTTTTTCAAAGGGCTCAAGTTCGGACTCCTGAACTATTTTAAATCCGCCAGCCTTAAGCGCCAATCTTTCCTGGGCGAAAACCTTTCTCGGGTCGGCTACCACGTCAATGCTCCTAGCCTTTATCGCTATCATTCCCTTTCCTCCCGACTTCAAGTAATAGCGCGCGTTCTGGAGAAATAACTCGGATTGATTTGGCTGCGCCACATCACAATATAAATAATCTACCTGGGAAACGTTTGTCATATAACTTTCGGGCCGCCGGGCATCAGCCAAAAGCGGCACTATATTCTTCTTTTTAGCGGTGACCGAAAGCAACTCGGTCATAGCCCTAGAAGATATTTCTATTGCATAAATTATACCAGTATTGCCTATTACGTCCGATACGTGGCTTACCGTGGTGCCCTGAGCTGCGCCAAGGTAAAGCACCCTCGAACCAGGCCGTATAAAATCTCCCCTAAAACCCTTCACTATGAAGGCCGCTAATTTACTTCTATACGGTATCCATATCCTGTACTCTTCTCCGTTAACGCGTACTAATGGCTCTCCGTAAACGCTGTATCCCTTAACTAGGTTTTTAGTAGCAAGCTCTTTACGAGCCCTTCCTGCCTCTAATAAAGTTACAAAATAGATCCCAGGCATTTCCGCAATCTCGCTCACGGAAACGCCCCTAATCTCTATCTTAGGTCACTCCCTCAGCGCCTTCTCCATTTTTTTCCTTTTTTTTCTATTTTCTTAGGCTTCGGAGGTGCGGACAAGATCTTATTAACCTTTGCCTCCAAATCTGCCTTTAAGGACGGTTCAAGCCTCCCCGCGCCAAAAGCGTCGATCCTAGCCGCTATCGCTATCTTGCTAGCTACAGCCCTAGCTAACCTTCCCCTTAGCCAACGAGGCGCAGAGTGCACGGCGGGGTATTGAAAGATGACACCGTGCTTAGGCGGTTTTGCTCCAGTTTTCATCGCCCTAAAAAGAGCTTTCTCTGCTCCCAGTACTTGTATTGTACTAGAGGGCATGGTGGCCAAACGATCTAGCCCTCCAGCCAAAGAGATCAGCCTAGCACCCAAAGCCGCGCCAACCAATTCAGTGAGGTTTGGAGCTGCCTCTTTCATAGCCTTTTCCACGTAGCCATCAAGCTCTTCTCTGACCTTGTACAAGTCCAGAAGACCCTCAGAAAATTCATGGAGCGGCTCCCACGCGCGCTCATCCCACTCAGCACCCATTGATGATGAGGCCGCCTTAATCACTGATTTGGCGATCTTCATCCCAGAAAGGCTATCGTCATCCAAATAAGACCTTGTTCCGGCCATAACAACCTTTAAGTAGGTTTTCGGGTCTTGCGCGATATCTCCCAATTCAGGGAAGTGGACTCCGTACCACTCTTTAACGCGCGTCGAAAGAAGATTTAACGTGCTATCCAGATCGTCTATAGCCCTTATTCCCTCCGCAGCGAGTAAATCTTTTCTGGAAGACCGCTCAGATACCCCAGCCCTACTTTGTTGGGCGGCCGTCTCGGTAACGGCCTTTCTGTATTCATCAATCGTAAGTCCCAGACCAGTAGCTATCTTATCTTCACTAAGAACATCTCTGAACTCTTGGGGCCCCGCCATACGAACCTTAAGCTTAGGTTTAAGCGCATTCATTAAATCCTCCGAAAAAACCACTACCTCTTCAGAATCGGTCATGTATTGGACTACTTCTGAAAGTTCCTGGGGGAATTCCCCAGCCGCAAGCTTAAGGAGAATCGGCGAAGCTTCGCCTTGATTGAATTTCTTTGAGTAAGTTTTGTATAAATCTTTATTAAGCAATAGGATTCCCGCGGGGCTAATCACTAGATAATATAGCATAAAATTAACGCTCGCTCTCTTAAAAGCCTCTCTAGAGCGAACTTTCAATTACTGACGCCCTCTCCGGCCTAAAGGTTAAGGTTCTTGCTTCAGCGAAGCATAGCTGATGCCTTCCCTCTGCTATTTGATCTCCTCTTCTTTCTGGAGAGGTGCCTGTGCCCTCTTCTCAACTTCTTTTCAAACTTCCTGTAGGCGTTAATTGGCTCTACCGCTATGCCATCAGACGCCGCCAGGAAGCGCGTTATGCCCATGTCGAGGCCGACTGTCCCGCGTCCCCTCTCCAGCTTCTCATCGCTCTCATACTGTATAAAGGCGTAGTAGCGATCGACGCCCCCTCGTCACCACGATCTGCCTGATACGGCTCGATATGGGGACTCAATGCAAAACTTCGGGATCATCAGCCCCTTCCCTGCTGCCTTGAACCCGCTGGGCACTGCGAGGTATTGCCTGCTGTCCTTCTTGGGTTTAAACGCGGGGCAGTTAGCATTATGGCTGAAGAATGCCTTGAAGGCCATGTCCAGCTGGAAGAGGGAGTGCTACAGGCTCTGCGCGCTGGCCTCATTTAGCCACGGCAGTTCTTTTTTTGAATGCAGCCAGCATCTTCGGTGTATCGAACAAGGTGAGCCCCTTCTTCGCGTCGTCCTTATGCTCCGCGTAGTACTTAGTCCGAACTTCCAGAAAGTGATTCCACACAAACCTGCACGCGCCGAAGTGCTCCTCAAGGAGCACTCGCTAATCCTCGTTTAGGTACAGGCGCACGGGGGTCTTTATCGCGATGTATCGCACTTATACAACGGGCCTGATTAATATAAAAGTTTTGCAATTCATCTCCTCCCTGGAAATCGGAGCCTTCTCGCTTATTACTGTAAACCAAACCTGAAACGATAAATTGGAGGATCCCAAAACTATGCAACGCGAACCAAAAACGCTTCCTGATCTAATAGAATAAAAACCAAATCCCGCCGCTTCGATGGGAAAAGCGCGCTGGAACCACAACCCCGACAACTATACCTAAGAAATAGGCCTAAAAATTGGCCTTATGCTACGTCTTATTTTCATTGTGCGCCGAAATGGATTGGCGCTGCACTAAGTATATGCCTAGAATCAGAAGCAAAGCGATCCCTGCTTCAGTTAGAACGGATGGTGAGAACGTGAAAAGGAAGGCCGCCGTAAGCGCAAACATGCCTACTTCGAAAATCGGGTACAGCGGAGCTTTAAACTTACCCTTGTATCCTTTAGTCCTCAGGCTTATGAGCGAGGGACCCACGAATAAGTATGAATAAACGAACCCGAAGGTCGCTAGATCAGCCAAATAAATGAAGCTAGGTGTTATGAATGCTATTGCCATTAAAAATGCGGCCGTAATCGTAGAAATCCAGGGGATGTGACGAGAATTTAGGGAGGCCATCTTAGATGGCAGATAGCCATCTTTACTCATTTGATAAATTGTCCTGGATGAGGAAGCTACCCATAGAAGCGTTACGCCCGCTGAAGCCAATATAGCAGCAGGTATTACTAAGAATTTTATTATAATTGGAGCGTTCACTGCGCTCAGCGCGGCTATAAAAGCGGTAGTTGTCTTTCCGTAGTCATACCATCCTCTAGCCATTAGCAGTACAATGAGTACCCCAACGTATATGATCATTGCAGTTATCTGCGAACCGTAGATTCCCCTGGGTACATCCCTTTCGGGCTTTTTAGCCTCAGCCGTGAAAACGGCAACGGTATTAAACCCGGTGTACGCGAAAAACGCTATAGTAGCTGCCTTCGCAACACCAGAAAGCCCATTGGGGGCTAGGGGCACGAAATGATAAAAAAGCGTTGGGGGCGGCCTTATAAACACTATAGCCGCAACAGCTGCAGCAAAGAGCAGTATCACTGACACCTTGAAAGCAACAAAGATCATTTCTGTGGTAGCAGTAGGACTCACACCAAACAAGTTAAGCAATACCCACATACCTAACACAGTACCCGCTAACGCGGGTACAAAAAAGGCGGGAGGGCTCATCCTCAATAAGCCCACAATTATAGCCTGCTTTACAAACGTAGCCATCGCTATGGCAACAGCAGCACCACCTATGGTATAACCCATAACCCTCATAAGTCCCACTGAAATAGCCCAAAAACCGCCTAAACCCTCCCTAGTAAAGGAGTATATAGCACCGCTAGTCCTCCTGAGTTGCGGCATTGAGGCTATTTCCGCCGAAATAAGGGCTATGCCCAACCCAAAAAGACCAACTAACAAGTACGCTAGAACAGCCGAAGGCCCAGCGATTTTTAGGACGTAACCGCTGTAGAAAAATATCGACGATCCAACTATGTCGCCTACACCCGCGGCCAGCAAGGCCCAAAAAGAAAGTCTTCTAGATAACTCGATATCCTCAACTTCTTGCATGTCTTCACCTCAGATTTTGGCCGCATATCTAAATTTATATGTTTCTATTCATAATTACGTTAAAAAAATGCAAAAGTGAGTACCCTTCTTTAAACGTACTTGTAGTCCCAATGCATACCCAAAATGCTTAGGCGAGCTATTCTTCGGCTAAAGCTTAAGCTTCGACGGGCGACGCCTGCCCGCACGCATACCGCGCAAGCCTGAAGCATCTCAGCAGCCCAATCGGCCGCAGCAGCTATTTTTATCAGGCTTGAGGGG
>JAGDXE010000024.1 GCA_023256375.1 Thermoproteati archaeon
AATTCGTGGTGCCCTACCACCAGGGAATTGAGCGGACTATGAGCTTCGGATTAACCTGGCGACTTCTTACTCGTTGCTTGAAAATTAAGTACTGCTATTTAAAATAAATCAACTTTCACGTATATTATAGTTAAACTTATATACCTAAATAAGTATTATAATGCAGATGTCCGCGTATATGAAGGTTCAGCTGGTAGTATTAGGCGTAATGCTCGCTGCCGCCCTGATAGGGCTCCCGATGGGAACGTTTATAGGTGGCGGTCTGCCAACGTGATTATTTTTTTTAAATAGCATTATTTTCAAGATAGGTTTTGATGCTATCAAATGTAACTGCTTCATTAAAGGACCACTTTCCATTCTTAAATTGCTGTAATGGTATTGTGTAAGTAAAAATATCCGAAAGCGATAAAATATGAAAGTTATACTCAGCGGGCTTTAGGCCAAACATAGTTTTGTCTAGAGACCTACTTATCGTTGATAATGCGCGCCAGGGCATTTGCAGATCATATTCTACATTTTGCTCTCCTAGATTCACGTAAACCGTATACGGATGAGCTAATACGACCTTCTGCGCCTCGGAAGAAGCGTCTTTGCTCATGCCGTTACAAAAAACGGTTAATACGGCGGTTTGCGATGAGAGGAGCTTGGCGTTAAATATATCCATTACGTATTTCAGGATCAATTTTTCCTTTATTACGTGTTCTTGCAGGTGCTCACTTACTACATCTATTGGAAGGTTAATTGACTTTGCTAAACTTTCTTGTGTTTGCAATGAGGTATGCTGTAGCTGATCAATAATTGATAAATCGATTTCATCTAAATTATTAAACGGCTTCGGTTTAGGGTCCTTTAGCCGTCTAGGAACTTTTTCGCCACTGAAGATACCTTCTTTCCAATCACCATTTCTATAATCAAATACAGAGGGACTGTAGCTGAAGGCCTCCGGTTGCTGCTCGAATTCATATGCTTTATAGCTACTGAATACACCAAGATCTACTAAATGATCAAACAGCAAATAATAATCCTTTAAGTAAGCGGGGGGCACCGCGTGGTGCGTTATGTATGTATACCCTCCAAAGGGCTTCTTCCAAGTAACTAAGAAGCCATTTCTTGTAAGTAAGTCCAAAAGATTTGGAGCTATAGCGGCCCATTTAAATGAAAAATCAATAAATGCAGTGACGCTCTTAAGGCCCAATCTGCCGTAATTTGGGTAGGCCCTGACTGCAAAACTCTTACCGAAAAAATATTCCCTTAATGCGGCTTCTAATTCTTCTTTCCGCAAGCCCAGCCTTTCTGCTAGGTCATCCTTATCGAAAAAGCTCGATTCATCCAGAGCGCTGATAATATTCCCAGCGAATTCGTTGACGTCCGGTGACATTGTACCTGATTATGCGATTCTTCGAATTTAATCCTTTTCCCGAAATACTACGTGCAACTCGTAGTTTATTCGACAATTCATCTAATTTTTTTAAGAGGATTTCTTCATTATTTTCGGCGTGGAAAAACACGGGAACGTTTTGGGTATTCGTAGCCTTAAAGCTCGCCATAAACCAATCCCCGTTATTGAAATTAAGCGTCCTATCTAGGAACACATCGTCTATAGCAAAAGTATCGGATATCAGCTGCCTATCATAAGGACGCGGCATAGTGCCAACAAAATAACTGTGAAGTTGCTGAAGCACGTTTGTGTTAAGCCTGGCTATTCTCTGGGCCGCTATCCATCCACTTAAGTAATACTTTCTGCCGTGCCTAAGCAACGTCTCGACTGCCTGAGTCGACATGTCGGTATAGTCTTCTCTCTTGCTTTCATATGGTATAAATTCTTGGGCTTCGTCAAAGACTAACAGGATCTTAGGGCTGTAGTTGTACTCGGATCTCCTCATTTTCATGAGACTACTCACTAGGTAGCTGGCGAGCCACCTAGCCTTACGCGTATCAGGAGCGTCAAAAACGTAGAGCCTTGGAGAAGCCGTAGAAGCTATGTCGGATACCGCTTGATCAAGCCCATATCCGCTTTTCTTACCCTTCGGCTGTTCCACTATTTTTTTTAAGGATAAAAACAAAAGGCGAAGCGATGCATTATCTCTTAAACTTGCTTCATTAAGTATCTTTTCAATGCGACCAATAAGTTCTGTATCGCCGTATACATCAATATCTAAATAATCGCCTTGTCTGCTTATTTCGGTAGCCCTCTCAACGGCCCGCCCTTGAACCGTATTAATAAGCGCAGGTAAGAGTAATTTCTGTTGCGCCGAAGTATACTTATCGGCGGACATCTCAGCAAGAAGCGAGACCAAACCGGAGTAAGTGGTTAATCTCATAGCGTTTTCTACGTCAGGATTAGGGAGGTCGATTTCATTTATTCTTTCGTCTACTATCATGCGGTACACTAATTGGTTTATGAAATCCAGGCGGCTAATCAAATTCGAAGGCATAACATGCCTATGTACGAAGTCGTGAGTCTGATCTTTGGGATCACTACCTTTCATCGGGGTTGTAATGATAACGCGGCCCTCTTCGTAAAGCCTATCCAATAAAGTCATAGCGTATTCGGATGAAATATCTATTATCACTACCTTTAAATCTGGTATGGCATCAAGCGATTTCCTTACCATCATGGCCGTTAGGTTCGACTTACCAGCCCCTGTATAACCGAATACCCCAGCGTGATAGTGAACCAATCTATCAATATCTATAGTTAAGGGAATAGGCTTCTTTCCTTCTAGCATGAGGCTTCCTAATGAATTATTACTTCCCGCAAAACAGAAAAACGAACGCAGTTCGTTATCGTTCAAGAGGTAGGCGGGTGATCCGACGAGGAGCGGTTCTTCGCCTTTAAAGAAAATTGGTTGGTCTCCAGCTTTCATCAAATAACCAGTTGGCGCGGCCAAGATCTCTATCCAGGTGCTTTTACTTCCTTTTTCCCAATCCCTTTGTATGAGGTCCATGAATTCGCGTCTTACGGGTGCCGGCTGAGAAAGATCTAGCGTAAGCATCGAGTAATGCATTAGAGTCCTATCAGCCAGTTCGTATATTGAGTAATAGCCTTCGTCAGTCTTAACGTTTTGAAGCGCCAAGAGCCGACCCACACTCAATTGTTTTGCTATACTCGGCTCGTACTCGGATTCCAACTTTACCAGCTTAAACGTTATAACACCCCGGCCATCAGCCGTATTCCTGTTCACCGACACTTGCTCTCTCAATCTGCAGCTAAATTTTCCTTCCATATCATCAAACAATAGCGTTTCTCCTCCGCATCTGCTCGTAATACTTTCTCATATCCCTATATTTACCGCTGCCTGAAAACATACCCATTTTATTAAGTTCAAAATCTACCGCAGAGAGGTAAGCCCTGCGAGCCTCTGCTTGCATAGTTTTAGCCTTCTTATCGGCTAAAAATAGCGGGTAATTATAACCAAGAGCTTCTGGTATAGCTTCTTTAGCCATAGGTTCCAAATAAGAAATCACTTTAGCCGATATACCGTCTCCTGGCCAAGAAGGATCGCCTTCAATCCAATCATCTACAGGGGGGGCAGAGTAGAATGGCCTATCATATTGAAAGACGCGTCCGAAATATGATGAGACGAGCTTAAAATAGCCCTTAGCGAATACGCCAGCTGGAGTGTTTTCTCCGTGTATATGCGCGTCAAACTCAAGCGTCCGCCAGGGAGTACTAATGCCAAGCGCATCGGATAAACTGGAAAGGTAAACCGTATCGGTACCCAAACTAGGAGATAAGCTGGTTAATCTGCCGGCTTCCGCGAGTTTCCCACAAACTTTAGTCATAAAATCGGTAGAAGAAGATTCTTTAATGATTCCTATTAAAAAGATTTTCTTTTCGTAAGATAAGCCCAAAAGTGAGCGCAAAACCAAAAATGATAATAAGCGAATCTCGCCTTCTTGTATCCACTTCCCATCTTTCCATAAGGGATGCCCGTTGGAATTAAACAAAATATGGTCCAGCGCTATATCAATATTTTTTTCTAATCTCTCGTCTATGCCGGCGAACTTTTCTACTAGAGTTGGCCCGTCCCCTAAAATTTTAAGCCCAGTTGAAGATTCTAATTCAGATATAGATTCTCTGGCTAGCCTTTCGCCTCCTTGGATACCTATCTGCTGAACTATATCTGACCACGAACTGGGTCTTTTAGACAAAGCGCGTATAAGGCACCAGTTCAGCTGAGGACCTATTTTAGGCGGGCAGGAAGGGCTTGGAATCAAATTAAAGGCCATTTTTACGTCATCCGCATCAAAAAAAGTGGAGGGTTTCCTTAAAGAAAAATCAAGGGCGTCAGCGAACAAATGAGAGTATTCCAAAGAAAGTGACCTATCGAGCAAGAGTAGGTCGACTCCCTGGCGGGCCACGGAACGGGCTAATGCCAATTCGCTCAATTCCATCAATAAAGGAGGAAAGTCCGCTGGTAATATTTCGCTTTTTTCGAGGACATCGACTACATCGCCCTCGTGCATTGGTATGGCCATTGAAATTTCGGTTGGGATTTTAATTGAGCTTTCTTCGCTCATAAACAAATTTCCGGAAAAATCCTTTACGAGTTTTCCCGCGTAACCAAAAGCGCCTGCGTAAAACACTAAAAGATCATACTTACTATCTACGCTTTCAGTCCCATCGATAGCCATATAATTTATCTCGTTAGGAACTAGTTTATAGTCATCTTTTTTAAATATAAATGAGTAAGCGGGCGCTAATTTATAAATTTGAGCTACTTATAAACATTGTATAGATATGAGAAAATATAAAAATAAGGAAGTAGAGGAATTTGACTTATTCGGCATACCCCTAAAAGTCTTATTCATGTTCCTCCTCTTTGTGTTTCTAATCGCTGCGGTGTTTGCAAGCATAATGGCAGTCATAACGATACCTTTTGGTACGTACCCCTACTTTGTCAACCCTTTTTGGCACATATTCGGGGTAATAATAGGCGTTCTTTTCTTATTCTGGATATTCAGCTGGATTTTCAGGCCAAGGTTCTATGTGAGAAGGTATAGGTGGAATGGCTTTGGATCATTCAATAGCAGCAATGCCGAAGAAATACTGAAAATGAGGTTTGCTAGAGGGGAAATTTCAAAGAAGGAATTTGAAGAGATGATGCGTGAAATCAAGAAATGACTTATAACGCAAGAAGAAGCTGATAAGCAAATCACTGGCTGTAGCGTTTCAAGTATTCCTGGTGTGCAACATGTACAGCATCGCTTAAAACTGACTTGAGCCTGCTTATAACGCCGGGATTATAGGCCTTGCTTATTTTCCGGTAGTATTTGTCATTTTTGTCGATGTAATCCAAAAGGTTTGCCTCCTTCAGGTCTATTATATCCTTGTCGCACCTGCCATTCATCAACCGGTTTCTCCAGGCATTGTACTTAAGTTTGCAGAGGTTCAATGGATCTACGAAGTAGATCTTTTGGCCGTTGTATTCCCTGTAAAGAGCATTTTTCCGGAGGTTTTCAAAGCCTTCATTTTTATCAAGCAGGCCTTTGCTGGAATAGAACTCCACCCTTATCTTCTTATCCTCTAACTGCAAATATGAAACATATACATCTGCATTGAACAGTGGCTTTGAGCCTGCATCCTTAATGTCCCTAAACCCTTTATCATAAAGTAAATCTTTCATTTCCTCTACATTCCCATCCACGACAACATCTATATCTTTAGGTTTATGCAAAGGATAGTAATTCTGCAA
>JAGDXE010000013.1 GCA_023256375.1 Thermoproteati archaeon
CCGGCTGATTCCATGAGCTGCGCTGCCTTGGTGAGGTTCGTGTTGTAAGGGTTCAAAGTACTCAAAAAGCTGGCCGGAAAGTCGGTCGGGTACACCCATGCTGGCACGCTGAGTGGGTACTTGAGCGGCTTGTAGAGCGTGAGCGTCGGATCTGCAGCCAAAGCCACCTGCGTGCGATTAATGGCATAAGCTATAGCTTCCCTGACTGGGAGCTGACAAACCCAGTTGCTGTTAAAGTTGAACATTAAATCTTCGCCCGAGTCGGTCGGGTACGTAACCATCTTTATAGAACTGGGCATTTCCGAAGTTATTGATGAAGGCAATATGCCAGAGAAGAAGTCAAGCTTCCCAGATAATAGGTACGTCTCCAAGGTAGTAGTGGACGTAAACTGATAAATCACTACGCTGTTCCAGGGCCAGGCTGCCTCGTCCCAATAGTAAGGATTCCTCGTGAGGATAATCTCCGATGGAGTAACGCTGGTGATTACGTAGGGGCCTGAGCCGACTAGTGGGTATTTTGGCGGAGTTTCCTCCGACGGAGGGCCGTGGAATATGTAGCTGGTCAGCCACCTTATAACAGTAGTGTTATAATGTTGTAGCTGGGTGTAATTTCCTATGATCAAATGCATGTACGGGGCCCAATACGGCGGGTAGGTCTCAGTAGGAAGCAACCCATCCAGCGGTCCGAACACCCAGCTGGGTGAATCTATACCAGGCTTCCCGACAATGCCGGGTATTGCCTGTATCGCCAACGCCGTAGAATTTATTATTTTGACGGTGTAGGGAGGGCTACCTACTGCGGCGAGCGCTAAGAACATATCGTAGAACGTAGTTGCGTTTAGTGGGTATCCATTACTCCACTTCATCCCTGGTCTCATGACCAGTATGTAAGTGTTATTAGACAGGATTTCTTTGTAAGAAATAAACTCGTCAGGATAGAAACTCCCGTTGAGCAAAGTGACAAACGGCTCTATTTCAAATAGGCCGTTTAAGCCGTAGGCCGGGTTTTCTCCGAAGCCAAAAGACCCGATCTGATCTATAGAAGTATCGGGAGTAGAGGTCACAGCGTAAAGGTAAAGCGTAGGACCTTGTAGCGTAGTCGTCTGCGCAGAAGAATAATTGGGCACAAAGGCCAGGAAAGAGAAAGAGAAGAGGGCCAGAACGAATACCGCTAACAATTTGTTTTCTAGCATTTTCTAATAATATATCGTGATAGCTTATAAGTATGATCATACATCATGTATTAAACATAAATTAATATTGCGTTTATATGTTATATAATATATACAAATACATGCGATAACATATATAATGTTTTAAATCTCAGCGTTAGAATAATCTACTAGCGCCATTCGACTCGAAGCACGGAACCACCGATAGACCTCGATTGCGCGTCAAACGCTTTATTGATAACGGCCAGCAGCCAGTAAGTCCATCCCACACCAATTCGGAAAAGTTCACAAGACAGTAAAGAAAGATTAAATTAAAATGAGTCAAGCATAACGCTCAAAGTTTTTACGCATTTACGCGTGCCTACAAGCATCTTAAGAAAGAGCTTACAGCAAACAGGCTCTTAAAGTAGCGCGCCGTGCAACTACTTAGGTTCCGATGCGTTACGCAGAAAGGGTTAAAAGCGGTTGCACGCCACAAGCGCTTGGCCGTTTTAAGGCTCGATTATTCCGCCTTATGGCTACTCTTACGAAACGTAAAATTACTTTATTTTTAAATGAAGGGCGTAGGCAATCCTTAATTCTAATTTAAAATCGCTCACCCCAATATTTTAACCCGTTTTATAGACAACTTCGCCGCCTACGATGGTCATAAAAACTGAGAAGTCCTTATTCAATATTACTATGTCAGCATCTTTGCCTTCCGATAAAACGCCCTTGTTCCTCAACCCTAATAGCGAAGCTCCATTGGTCGAAGTCATCCTGGCGACATCCTGCATGGATAAACCGACATCCTCAGCCAATACCTTAGCCATAACGTTCATTGTGCTGACGCTACCAGCAAATGCCGAGCGGTCAGGTAACCAGGCCACTCCCTGATCTACAATAACGTCTTGATCGCCTAACTTATAATTTCCAGGCGGCATGCCAGCGGCTCTCATTGCATCGGTGATTACGTTTACCGCGTTAATTCCCTTATTTTTTATTATCAGTTTAATTAAATAAGGGGGAAGGTGCTTTCCGTCAGCGATTATATCCACGCTGAGTTCACCAAACAAGTAAGCCGCTTCTACTACGCCCGGGTACCTAAAGGCGTTTATCCTCTTGACGAAAGAATTACCTGAGTAAAGGTGTGTAACGTGGCTGAATCCCGCTTCCAATGCCTCTTCAACCTGATAAATGGTGGCATCGGAGTGCGCTATGGACATAAGAATTCCCTTAGAGCTCATTTCTCTAGCCAGGCCTAGAACACCATCTACTTCGGGCGCGGCGCTTATCGCTTTTATAGTCCGCGCATACTTGGTCAATTCAGCTAATTCTTCTAAAGATACGGATCTGATGTACCTCTCGTCTTGAGCCCCTTTCTGGGCAGCCGATAAATAAGGCCCTTCTAAGTGTATTCCTAAAACATTAGCTCCCGAAGTCCCTTTCTCCTTCGCGTATTTTACCGCCTCAATTGCCTTCACGATTTGGCCCAAAGGAGCAGAAACCGTAGCGGGTACTATTGATGTGGTACCGCCTTTAGCGTGCGCCATAGATATTGTATTAAGGGCATCATAAGTAGCATCCATAGTATCCTTCCCCCCACCCCCGTGAACGTGAACGTCAATGAAACCTGGCAGTACCAATTTTCCTGATGCGTCAATTTTATCTTCCCCACGCGAATGATCTAAATCTTTACCTATTCTTTGAATTAATCCTCCTTCGGTTAAAACTACCCAATTTTTAAGTACCCTATAGGGCGTCACTATAGTTCCGCCAAGAATTTCCATTCTTTAATATCCCATCGGAGATTAGCTCTTAAAGATTATTCGAGAATGATCGGACCGAGCCATTATCCGTTAATTGGGATGCACGCAAACTAAGCCTAAACGCTGCTAACGAATCGAGTACCAGAGAGCGACGTCGAACTTCCACGGGCTATAAAGCCAAGAGCGTAGACTGGAAGTATGAACCTGGCGCCTCCACTTTTGTGATCCCCTATTATATTGACGCAGGCCACAGGCCCACTTATACGTTAATCATTTAATCAATCGCTACTTAAAATTACCACAAAAACCTAATCCTGCCCTTATACTTCTTTATTAACTCAGCATTATTATCGTCTCCCTTGGGGATATTAGCGCTCGTCCAAACTGGAGGCTTTACCCCCATTTCCAAAAGTTTTTCCACGGTTCTTGCTACCAGGCACTGTATCGCAAATGAGTTTAATATAGTGCTTACCGGACCGACCTTTTGTTCAAGGCCGTCAAATTTTAGAACCGCGTCCTCGAAGGGGACCTTAGAATCAATTGTAACATCAGCCAATTCGTACAAGTTCTTCTTGGAGGGGTGTCTGGCCGGATGATCTTTGGGTACCTTCAGCTGAAATTCTTTTGAGGTTATTGCAATAACGGTTAACCCTTTTTCTTTAGCCGTAATAGCAGCGTCAATCGTAGCCGAATTTATACCGTAGGCGTTAACTATAATTAGGGTATCGCCAGGGGCTAAATCGTACTGGGCCATAATTTTTTGCATTAAGCCTGGTAAGCGCTCTAGAGATCCAGACCGCAAGGCCCCAAAGCTAAGCGATAACGATGGCTCAAATATGGGCTCAATAGGAAAAAGGCCCCCCGCGCGCTCAAAAAAATCCTCTGCCCCTATGTATGAATGGCCGCCGGTGCCAACGACGTGTATTATGCGATCGGCCGAAATAGCCTTCGCCAGAATCTCCCCCGCCTTATCTATATTTTCATTTTCTTCAAGCCTTATTTTATCCAGGTATAGCGTTACGGTATTATAATATACATCAATAATACCCATAATATATATTAATTGCAACTTAAAAATGTTTCTAACATGTGTTTACAGCGGGTATATTCACCAGCTAACGATTATTTCAAGTGCTCTTCGTGAATTCATGAAAACGTTTTTTAATGCGCCCATACTAAATTTATGGACGCGGCAATGGGAAAAACGCTCTACGCTTTTTTAGTGGCCATGCTGTTCCTAGATATCTATTCTCTCGCCTTCCAGAAGTTCGGAAGCGCAAGCTTCTATATGGCCCTCTACGTCCTAATATTCATCATTTTGACGCTGACCGGGTTAATAATACGCCTAAGAACGCAGAAATAAAAATCTGGTCCCGCTACAACGCGGGCCAACGCTTGGGCGTTTGAACTATTCGGTAACGCTTTCTATTAGCTTCTTCGTGTATTCGTGCTTCGGATTGTTGATCACTTCTTCTACGTCCCCCATCTCCACCAATTTTCCGTTTTCCATAACCATGAGCTTCCCTCCTCCTCCCTTTAGCAAGAAATACCTCGCCAATGCCATATCATGAGTAATGAAGATATACGAAGTCCCAAACTGTTTTTTTGAGTTTAGCAACAAATCTACAATGCTCAACCTGAGCGAGACGTCGATCATTGTCACAGGCTCATCGGCTACAACCAGTTTCGGCCTCACGGAAAGCGCCCTCGCAACGCATATTCTTTGCCTCTCGCCCCCGCTGAGTTGATTAGGATATTTATCGATATAATTTTCAGGCCTAAGCCCCACGAATTCCAGCATAGAGGACACCGCTTTTCTCGTATCTTTTTTATCAACAATGTTCCAACGCCTAAGGGCCGGCGCTAAGGATTCATAAATTGTAAGCGCGGGATTTAGTGCCGCGTACGGGTCCTGGTGTACAAGCTGCACGGACCGCCTGTATTCCAAGAAGGCCTTCCCCTTTAATTTATAAATGTCTTTGCCCCGAAATAGCGCCTTACCCGACGTAGGTTTTTGAAGCCCAACTACAACTCTCCCCAAGGTGCTCTTGCCGGAACCGCTCTCGCCTACGAGGGCTGCAAGCTCACCATCATTCATAGAGAAAGAAACGCCATCCACCGCGATCAATGGCTTATCCATGCCTTTTATTTCGAAGTGAACGCTAACGTTGTCGAAATAAAGCAGAGATGTCTTGGCCTGAATTCCGACCTCTTGCAATTCATCCATAATTATCGCCTATATCTTTTGAAAAATGACAGGCCGAGAAGTGACCTGGTTTATATTCCAGAAAATCTGGGTCCTTTTCAAAACACACTGGTTTAGCAAATTTACAGCGCGAAGCAAAGGGGCAACCCGTTATTTCCGCGTACGGGTCGGGCATGCTACCCGGTATCCCGGAAACCGAATTTACGTCTCCGTGCAGGGTAGGAATTGATTTAAGAAGCGCGATGGTATACGGATTCAACGGCGTATTCCAAACTTCGTTTACATCCCCTAGTTCCATGGCCTTGCCGGCATAAAGTATAAGCACTTTGTTTGCAAACCCTTTTATTAGCTGTATGTCGTGAGTTATAAATATAATCGATATACCCATTTTCTGGTGGAGGGCCTTCAATAAATCCATTATCAACCTTTGATTGACTACGTCTAAGGCTGAAGTCGGCTCATCGAGTATAAGCAATTTGGGTTCAAATACGAGGCTTAACGCAATTAGCACCCTTTGCTTCATCCCTCCTGATAACTGATGGGGATAAGCGCTCAAAACAATTTGTGGGTCCAATTTTACCTCTTCCAGCAGTCTGTTCGCGGTTTCTAGGATCTTTTGTTTGTCATTTTGTCCGTGAGCCGCCATAGTATCTATGAAGTGATCCTTAACGTCCATAGTAGGGTTCATCGAGTTTTGAGTCGCCTGCGGCACAATCGCGATCTCTTTCCACAATACTTTTCTTACGTCTTCCTTGCCCAATTTTAAAAGATCGCCGACGCCCTCTAATTTGACGCTCCCGCTTATTATTTTTCCAGGAGGCTTGATATAATTGAGTACCGAATAAGCGAGCGTGCTCTTGCCGGAACCGCTCTCGCCTACTATGCCCAAAATATCTCCTTTATCGACGTAGAAACTGACGTTTCTAACCGCGGTGATTTCTCCCCTTTCAGTACGGTAATTTACCCGTACTCCTTCTACTGATAGAAGCAAATTCATCTCCTCCTAGTACGAGGGTTGAATACCTCGTCAATCCCAAACGATAAATAGATGAGCCCCACCGTAAAAAGCGTAATTACGGCGATGGGTGATATTAAATACACAGCAAGGCTGGGAGCTAGAAATCCACCAAATGAAGTCGCCTCGGAGAGCATAACCCCCCAATTATAAGCCGAGAAGGGAAGAACGCCCAAAAAGTAAAGGCCAACGCTGGCGAAGAGAGCCCCCTGGACAGAAAATATGAAATTTATAGCGGTATAAGACATCACGTTGGGCATTAATTCCTTGAAAATTATGTGAAAACTGCTCAAGTTCAAGAGCCTCGCTTCTTCTACGAAAATTGAGCTGCGCAGCGACAATATTTGGGAGCGGATTGCTCTGGCGAATCCGGCCCAGGCGGTTACGCTTAAAACGCCGGCTACTATAAGCGGATTCCCGCTCCTAACAACAGAGGCCACGACTAGTATCAATATCATACCGGGTATTGTCAGAACTATATCAGTAATTGCCATGAGGAGGGAACCTACTGCCCCCCTAAAATACCCTGAGGCTATACCAATAGCAACTCCTATCCCAGTGCCTATGAGAGCGGCTATAAAGGTAACTTCTAAAATATAGCCCGTGCCGTAAATTATGTCCCCTAAAGTATCTCTTCCTAAGTAGTCCGTGCCCAATGGGTGCGCAAGCGAGGGAGGCGCGAATATCTCGGTTAAATCTATCTTTGGGGCAGGGTAGACCAGCGGACCGATAAAACCCATTACAAAGAAGCCGACAGTTATAATCAACCCTATTCTGGCGTACTTGTTTCTCCAGAATACGGTAAACGAAGACGGGTTCTGGCTCTTCTGCCCGCTTTTCTTCTCAACGCCCTTATCTTGGGAATTCATTTTCTGACCCTCGGGTCAAGGAATTGATACGTTAAATCGGCAACTAGAACCGAAATCAGAACCGCGGCTATAATTATAATCGTTATGCCCATTATTACGGGGTAGTCCCCGTCCCCGACTGAAGTAACGAGCATCTGGCCTATGCCCGGGTAGGTAAATATTTGCTCGACAAAGACAGCCCCTCCAAAGGCAAACCCTATACTTATAACGAGGCTCGTGAACTGGGGCAGTATTGCATTCCTGCCAACGTACCTAGAAGCAATGCGCGAGGTTGGAATGCCCCTTAATTCAGCGGCGTTTACGTAATCCTCGCCCAACACGGATATCGTATTGGCCCTCATGCCCAGAGTCCACCCGCCGACTGACCCGAATATAAACGTGGAAATGGGAAGAATTGAATGCCTTATAACTGAAATTATAAACGGCAAATTAGGCCCCGGGGCTACGTTTGCCGAGTAAGCTCCCGCCGAAGGAAGAAGCCCCGCTTTAAGCGATATGAAGAAGAGCAAAATTAGGCCCATCCCGTAAATTGGGATGGAGTGAAGCACAGTAAAGAAAGTAACGATTGAACCGTCAACCTTACCCCCTCTTTTGTAACCAAGCCTTTGGCCGGCGTAAGTCCCGATGAAGAAGCTGATAACAGTTGAGGTTATTACTATGTAAAGCGTCCAAGGGAGCCTCGTAGCTATTATATTGGCTACGGTCATCTGGGGGTAAATCAGTGAGTGACCGAAATTACCCTCCATGACCGATATTAGGTATTGAAAATATTGAATGTATATCGGCTGATTAGGAATCAAATTATAATAATATTCGGCAAGGGCGGCCAATTGCGAAGGGCTGGCTATGCCCATTGAAGCTTCCTGAGAGAGAAAATAGGCGTACGGGTCATAAGGAGACAGCCTAACAAGAATAAATGTTATGGTTATAACGGTGTAGAGGGTCGCCACTAGTATAGCTATTCTCCTAAGGATATATCCGTACTTCATAATATAATATGCAGCATAAAATTTAAATGTTACTCTCTGATCGTTTGAATGAGGAATCTAAAATTTCTTATTTAATAGAGTGAATATCTTTGTTAGCCGTTAAATTATCTCATAATAATATAATATAATATTCATCCTAATGAAAATTCAATACGTAACAAATTATTTAGGGCTATATATATTAAACCCTATAGCAAAATAAATTATCGCTATACGGTCCAATTGTTCCGCACGTAGTTGTTATTGCAATACTTAGCGAACAATAATCGATCTAACTGAGGCGCATTTGCGCCACAATTCGTGGCGACGTAAGAAACAAACTAAGGCTTCTGATAAGCGCCCACTGTAATTTAATACGATGACAAAAAAAGTACGGATGTGGCCTCAGCCAAACCGCGGCGGCTAATTCTAGAGAGCAAACTAACAGCAATCGATATCGTTGGTTCGCGCTACGCGGAAGTTTATAGAAATAAATTTACTGGAAATAAACGAGCCAAGAGCCCTTGGGGAAAAAGCTTCAAAGGGTTTTACCATAAAGCATTCCTGTAACCAGGGGCAGGAAACAAACGCCTTAAGATGAATGCTTCAGCCGGAGCTCTTACATGGATCTCTACTCTCAGACGCCACTCGTTGAATCGCAAGTCCTGAACGCGATCCTAACCCGGCAGAGAAGTGCCCAAGCGGGGAATAGAGACCCTTGGTCAATGAATGGCTAAAAAATCAACGGTGCAAGCCGTAATTAGCGAACCTTGGTCATAGGCGAGGCAAAAAAGCGCGCTTTAGATCAATAGACCCCATGATGACGCCCGCGGCTACCCGCGCAAACCAAAAAGGACATCCCTAAAAGCCTCTCCTTATGCCATTTATGAGCTACGATGGTTTAATAGTGAGTCCCTCGGGCTACCGCGGAATCTGGGAAAAAGGGCTGAACCAAGCTACGGCGAAAAAGGCCGCAAAAGCGTTCGCGAGGTACGTGGGAGGGGGAGAGGTCATAGTGGGAAGAGATACCAGGCACAGCGGGCCCGCGCTAGTTCAAGCAGTTATTGCCGGACTCTACGAAGGAGGCGCCAAGATAATTGACGTGGGAATAGCGCCTACTCCAGCAATAATATGGAAAGCCAGGGTAAGCGGTTTAAACGGAGGCGTGGTCGTATCTGGTTCTCATAACGAACCAGAGTGGAACGGGCTCAAATTCTTTCTGAGAGGGGGAAATTGGCCAACAGAGAAAGAAGTAGACGAGCAATACGCGTTATACTTAACTGAAAGGGATGACGGAAATTATGACGCCCCAACTCATGAAACCGAGGATATCATCGATGAGTACGTCGATTTCATCATTTCAAACCTCACCTCTGCAGAAATTGAAAGGAACAGGCCCAGGGTAGTTATTGATGCTGCGGGCGGTGCTGGATCTAGGGTAACGCCAAGGCTATTAAGGGCATTAGGGGCAGAGGTTTTCGTGATTAACGGCGACGAAGGAGTTTTTAACAGAAAAATGGAACCGACGCCCGACGCACTTTCAAGGCTAAGCGATGCCGTTAAGGAAAAAAATGCGCTGGTTGGATTCGCCCACGACTGTGACGCCGATAGATTAACTCTAGTAGACGAAAAGGGGCAGGCGCAGTCTCCAAACATGACGCTAGCGGTAATCGCTGACCAAGAGCTAAAAAAAGCTGACAAAAACAAAATTTTGGTTACAAACGTTGCTTCCTCGGCCTTATTCAAAGATATAGCGGACAGAAATAACGGCAAACTCGTGCTCTCAAAAGTCGGGGAGGGCCACGTAGTCAGAAAAATGCTTGAGGTTAATGCACAAATCGGGGGCGAGGGAAGTTCTGGAGGGGTAATACAACCCAAACTAAACTTAACAAGAGATGGAGTACTCGCGGCTGCAACTATAACCTCGTATATAGGTAGGGGTATATCGCTAGAATCCCTAATTTCCAGTTTTCCCGTTTACTACCTCATAAGGGATAAAATAAATGGAAGGGCAGATATAGGAAAAGATATGATCGAAGCGGTAAAGAGCGCATATCCCGACGGGCAAGTAGACACGATCGACGGGGTCCGCGTAAGCTGGGAGCGGGCGTGGGGTTTAGTAAGACCGTCAAGAACAGAACCTGTAACCTGGATTACCGCTGAAGCAAGAACGCAAGTAGGTGCCCAGCATCTTTTTAAAGAGCTCGTCGCTTTAACTAAAAAATACGCGGATTTCGGAAATAATAAACGATTCTTTCAACGATTAAAAAGGCTTAAGGAATGAAAATCGATAAAAACTCCGCAGTAGTCTGAAATGGTAAAGAATCAATGAAGATGATCTCATGGAACGTCAACGGTCTTAGGGCGGTAATGAAGAAGGGATTAACGGATTTTATTCAATCTCAAGGCGCGGACTTATACTGTTTTCAGGAGATTAAAACGGACCAAATACCATTAGAACTTCAAGGAATTGGATATGAAACATTTATAAATCCGGCAATAAAAAGCGGTTACAGCGGTACGCTGACACTCTCAAGGGTTAAACCAATCAGCGTATCAAAAGGGATGGGGATTAAGGAGTTCGACGACGAAGGAAGAGTATTGACGGTCGAATTCCCTTCATTTTACGTTATTAATGCGTATTTTCCCAACGCACAACACGGGCTAACGCGCTTGGATTACAAACTAAAGTTCAATAATGCGTTTCTTGAATACGCCGAAAATCTTAGGATGAAAAAGCCGTTGATCATATGCGGGGATTTTAATGTAGCCCACGAAGAAATAGATATAGCAAGGCCAAAAGATAATGAGAAAAACGCTGGTTTTACAAAAGAGGAAAGGGATTGGATGAGCAAGATGCTTCAACACGGTTACGTCGATACTTTCAGGGCCTTCGTGAAAGAAGGCGGGCATTACACCTGGTGGTCTTACAGATTCAACGCAAGGGAGAAAAATATAGGCTGGAGAATAGATTATTTCCTGATCTCCACGGAAATCCTTGGAAGGCTAAAGAGCGCGGCCATACTGGACTCAATAATGGGTTCCGATCACGCCCCAGTAATGATAGAAATAATACGAATTACGCGATAAAGTAAAATCCACAACGTGCGAAATACTTACGTCGGAAGAATTTTTGACACAAGTTTTGCAAAACAAGGTTTCGCAAACAGCAATTGCTAAGAAGCACCACGTTAGGGTTCTACCCGCTAGGCAGACAAAACCAAAAGAAGAACAGGTCAAAGGTAATTCTTAAGCCATCCACCAAAAGTGCCGTTTGACGCTAGTTCACGCCCCTTTACCTATCGCTGTTTTTGTATAGCCGGCTCGCTTTGATGAATATTTTCCTAAAAAATGATAATTATTCATAAAATATATACGTTACCGCGTTAAAGATATTATGAAGGCCGAATCGCCCATGAATAAGGTATATAAAATAAACGAAGCTGTAAGGGACATCGTATACAAGAACACACTTTATCAGATCTTAGTGTCGACCGGTCTCGTAAACGCTAATGCCTTGGCCAGGGAGATCAAAGATTCAGTAGAAATGATAACCGGTAAAAAAGTAAAAATAAACACAATCGCTAAGGCGATTACAAACGTAAAACCTCTAGGCAAGGCCTCTTCAATCAGCTTTAAAGACATCGACGTAAGGCTGGACACCGACGTAGTAGAGGTCACCTGCACAACGGATGAATTATCTCGTATTCCTTTTTCATCAATTCTTATGGCATTAATGGACGGAGACAAAGTAAAAGTTCTAAAGCATAGAGATTCGGAGTCTATAGAGGGTGACTTAGTCTTACTAAGGTTGACTTTCAGGGGAGAATCTGTGGCTTACCACCCGCTCTGGATCATATTTAACAGCTTAGGAATCGAAGTTAAACACGTGATACGCCACGATAACAGATTATTCATATTCATGCCCCGGGCGGACGCTATCAAGGCTTTATCCATAATTGAAAAGATTTCCAATCCCTCTGAAACGCCTTCTATAGGCTAGGTTCAGAGCTCCTTCCCCGTTGGTCCGTTAACGATTGCACCGGGCCGAGACCGATTTCCGAACTGCTATAGCTTTACTTTTGCCCTTTTAGCACAAACGTAGCGAAAGACCTGGGATTTACCTGAATTTCTTGTCCGTCGATTGAATCATTTTCTTGAATTTCTTCGAGTAAATTAGAACGATAGACCTTTCCGCCAGGCACCTTTATTCTTATGCGTTGAGGTTTTCCGTCGACCTCTAGAACCCTAATTACGATTCCCTCGCCAAGTCTCCACTTCTTAACTGTAGTGATTACGACGTTTCCTTCCACGGCGAAGCCGGGGTTTTTCACTGAAATACCAATCGGTATTCCACTCGAAAACCGCTTAACCGCGGAACTCGGCTCGGCGTAACCCGAACTAGTAATAGAGTACGAGAATTCGGCGTCGCCTTGCGACGCTTTATAATTCGTATGCCAATAGTTATTCATAACGTAAGAAAAGAACTTTCCCGTTCTTTCGACTTTTACGGGCCATTTTCCGCGATTTATGTCCCCAACCGTTATAAGAGGAGCGCTATAGCTCTTAAATAAAACCGAGACCTGCTTCCTATCTAGTAACTGGCCGATCGATCCCCTCTCCAGTATTACCCCGCTCGTAGAGAACCAACCCGCGCATGCGCCAGGAGCTAATTCCTCGTTTATATCGACGAACGCGCCCGGCTCCTGTATTAAAACTTCGGGATTATTCAAATTGAATGGGAAAGCAAAATAAACTGCTTCTTTGTCGTAGATTTCTGGTTTTTTCACGTAATTTTTAAAGTGCAGCTCTTTTGTTTTTGAGCGCAATTCGATAGTTTTTTCAACTGTAATGGGGCCTGCTGTCGCTTCAAGTTTTAGCCTTTTTATTCCGTTCCCCTCTTCGTACCCTTTGACCTGCGTTTTTTCCTCTCTATACAAAAAGTAATCCACTCCTTCTACGGGTTCCTTCACCGTACCGAAGTCTGAATAATTACCTATGGTCCTTTCAAGAGTAGTCCCCTTCCCCCCTTTTACGTATACGCATTCATCTAAACCATAATCCGTTAGCTCAAAAATGGCGACGCCCAGATCCTTATCAAATACGCGCTTTATAAGCCCCCCATCAAGCTCGATCCTGTAGTGCTCATCTTCAATTATCCCGTTGAATTCGGAGGGTTCAAGTTCGCTTCTGATGTACGGCTCAGATGAAAACGGCTGCAAGAAGTAATAGGAGCCGTCTTCGTAGAAAGATACCGGATATGGATAGGGATTAAATAAGAATCCCTCGCCAAGCGCTGCCTTTAACCTTTGCCACGGCCTGATCGCGAACGCAGATTTCACATCCCATTGCTGCTTCACGATTTCGAGCCCCGGCTGGCTGACGCTTTTCGCGTCTCCCCAGGTGTGCTCGTCCCAAAAAATTAGGTCTTTCCAGCACTCGTCACCTAAATTTTTCTCGTCATCTATTTTGCCGATTGCTACCAGGCATTCATAGGCAGCTAGCATGCGCTTTGCCTCTAAGCTGATGCCCAGCTCTTTTGCAGAGGAAGCAGCTCCGTCTTCCCAATACGAGCCAAAATCGCCAGAGATTTCAGGGACTACTGATGAATACTTCTTCTCGAATTCCTTGAAGAATTCTTCTGTTGTAGCGAGTAACAATTTTGGGTTTTCCCATTCCTGAGAATACTCTTTCGCTATCTTAACGTATTTATCATTTATCTCAGTATTATCTACGAACATACCGTACATCATGATCTCTTCGTACGGGTAACCCCTACTTTCGTATTGGTACGTAAAGAGGGCTAGACCAGCTGCTGCCTGATTGGCATCAGAAAGAAAACCCGCTGAAAGGCCTTGGTGGTATCCATTAAAGCGGAACAAAAGGCCATCGTATCCCCCTGAAAACCACGCCAATATTTTTTGGCCATCGGGTCCTATCCAATAAAAGGGACTTCTGATAGATGCCTTAGCGTGGATTGGCCCTCTGTCCGGGTTCGACGCCTGCACGTAGTATTTAATGCCGAAGCCCGAAAGCACGGATGGCAGCGCCCATACGGCGCTCGGTACATCATTTAGAGTAGCAGAATATATCAGGTAGCCTTTTCTCATCATTCCACCTGCTTCATAGAAAAGACGGATTAATTCTTCATCATTACAAAGCCCAGTGAGTACGTTAAGAGGGAAGGCACCTATACCGAAATTCCCTTTTCTGTTTTCATCCAAAATTTGGGGGTCATTCTCATGGTCCACCATCTGCTTTATAACTTCAGCAACCCATTTACTCCCTTCTCTGGAAATTTGAAGCCCTAATTCTGTATTTTTCTTATGAATCATAGCGACCTGCTCCTGAACTCCCGTGTAACCCCAATCGGTATGAACGGTAGGAACTAAATAAACCGCGAAAGGCTTTGGTGGGCCGAATTTAACGCTCAGGTTAAATTCTTCCCCATCAGCCGCACGCGCGCGAATAGTTTTGCTTTGTTTTAACTTAACCAGATGATGGGAATACCCAGGAGGCGCCTTAATTACCCGAGATACGTCACCGTCAACGCTTAACTCGATCTCTTGATTAGTTTCATTGTAAACAACTAGTAACGCGCCCCTCGAGCCGTCTTTGGCTACCAATGAAGTAGGCAAAGCCCTAATTTTCATAATTAAAACTCATTAGGGGCTATATGCCTTTTCATAGCCCGCGCCAGCTAATTTAGCTGATGGGCTTCCTGCTTGGACGACCGACGGCCGCATGCCGCCCGAGGAAGCCCCTCAGACCAATCGGGCCAGACCGCAGGAGTCGCCATGTTATACGCGATATAAGGATTTCAGGTAGGGCTTTATGCTTCCGTACATCGAACGCCGTTTAACGAGACCTATTTATCAGTACGATTTTTTCCCGTACCACCTTTTTAACCAGTTTTTGCTTGAAAATCAAATTGGCTACTCTAAAATTAAGTCGGTTCAAATACAACGGAAAACGCAAAATAGCTTTGTAGACATTTTATCCCAGATTGAAAAATTGGATTGACCCTTCGCAAGCCTTGTAACACTTCACTTATACGCTCGCCAATTTGCGTATCTGGCACGCCAGTCAACTTTTTTGCTTTTTCATACAAATCTAAGAGGTTCTTTGTACTTACCTCAATAGTTCTAAACGGATTTTCCCTGTACGGGAACACGTCAAAAGAATACCAGCCATCGTAACCAAGCTTGATCGCCCAATAAATCATCTCGAGAAATTCCACGCGGTGAACAACCCCAAAAGCTAGATCATCATCGCCCAGCCCAAAATTATCATTTAGGTGTAAGTGAAAAAGCTTGTTTTTTGAAAGAGCTAAAGATAAAGCGTGAGAAAGGCCTTCTCCAACCATCAGAGAGTGACCAACATCGATCGTGATCCCTAGATTTCTTCTATTGGCCTCTTCCACCATGAGAAGTGCCTCGCCCATGTTTCCTGGTACCTCATGAACTCTGGGCTCTCTTGGTTTATATTCAAGTGAAATTTTGACGCTTTTGTTGTAATCCGCAAGTTTTTCAAGTGATTCTACCATATTCTGCCACCTAATCGGGTAATTATTCTGGAAAGGGTAATCGTAACCGTCTTGACCGGGCCATACGTTTACTAACGCTCCCGCATCCGAGGCTAAATCTATTACTTTATAAGTATGTTCTAACGCTTGTTGCCTTACGTTCGGATCCTCGGATGAAAGGGCCCCAAACTTCCACTTCGGGTCAGAAAATAAATCCACTCCAATAGATGAAATCGACAATCCCTTTTCGGCGCAGGCCGATTTCAGTTCTTCAATGGGAAGGGCAGGAGAATAGTTGAACTCTACACCGCTGATCCCAGTTAAACCACCGATGACCTCAGTTATGTTTAACGGCTCCCTGTAGCCTCCCGTTGCAAACCTATCGGCCATATTGCCGAATGCCCAAAGACCTGCTGATATCTTCATAAGTAAGAAAGGCGAACCAGTTTTAAATCTAACCGTGCGCAGCCCTCGGTGGTAACTCGTAATTTTACAATGATATGAGCAAGAAAGCTCCGACCTTCGGGGAGGAGATGAATCGCGAAAGTTTTTTTATGCCAGCCTTGCATTCACTCATTGGGATAACCAACCGATGGTAGGGCGGGGCACGCCCGAATTGGCCCGTGGATAAATGCCTCCGTAACCCTTACGCACGGGGATTCCCTGCAACGGTCTGGCAACAGACCTCTGCTGCGGTGGGAGGGATCGAGCACGGCCGTTGAAGCAGGAACCTTAACCTTTAGGGGTGGGAGGATGTCAGTAGATTTAAGGGCTACGCGGTCTATAGCTTACCTCCTTTTTATATTTAACATTAGCAATATCCTCTTTCGCGATCGGGTCTGATGCACCTCCACCAAAGAGGTCGTACCCCGCCCAATTCCCGTTCAGACGCTTTCCTAAAATCACCTAATACCTCCTCCTTTGCCTTTATCATATCTTAATTACGTAAGACGAAGATATTTGGCCCTATTGCTAGATCCGAGGCCGAACTATATACCAGAGAGCGGCCACCTACGCTAACTATAATAAGCCGAACCATCATACAGCTCAAGCCTTAACCTAAAATATCCATCCCTCTAGGGAAGCCGACGGAGGACAGAATCACCAATCTTAGCAGGAGAAAAGCGCTTTCAAGGACCCTGCCTTATGGGTTGCCATGAGATTTGCTTAGCATACCAAACAGCGTGAGCGCAAAGCGCGCCTTAAACAACACAAAAGGCTTCGACATCCTTATAACAGAAAAAAGAATAGGCATGATGAGCAAACCTTCATGCAATATGCTTCCTGAGCTTAACGATACAAAAAAATACGAGGAACAAGAGCTCGTATTACGTGCGCTTTCGAATAAGGCAAGGCTCGCCCTGCTCGATGCCATGATAAAGTACGGCGAGGTATGCGCATGCGAGGTTGAGCCCATATTGAAGCTCGCACAACCAACAATAACGCTTCACCTGCAGAAGCTCTACGCTGGGGGATTGCTGAAAAAAAGAGAAGACTCTAAGTTCACGTATTATTCCCTTAAGGAAGAATACGTACCGTTCGTGAAGGCCGTACTATCTCTAAAGAAGCCCTCTTGAAAAATCGGGGAGGAAGTTGTAGCCTCAGATTTGGGTTCTTCTTTAATCTGCCTTCAAGCTCTTCTTTCGATTTTCCAGAATCCACGAGCTCTTTCGCGAGGCTCTTAACCCCCGAAACGTCAGGGAATGATATGGCATCCCATAAACACGCCACTTGGCAATTATTGCAGCCTACCATGCAATTCTCCGGGTTTAACACCACGGCTTTCCTTTTTTCCTCATCGTAACCAAACACGTTCCTCTTTTCTGAACACTGAATGACGCATAACCCGCATCCAACGCATTTGCTTTCGTCTATAACCGGCCCCCACTGTATCGTTGCCCTATCCATACCATGCCATTTGCTGAAGTCTGGCTTAGCTTCGCCTGGCATTCGCATCACCTTTTTCAGCTTTCTTCCAAGCTTCAACGTCCTCAATGGATACCCTATGATCGGGATATTTATCAAGCCTATCCTTGAGCTCCTTCTTAACCGCGAAGAATACTTTTTCCTTAATGATAACCTGCTTCAAGAAATTCTTTGGATCATCGGGAAATGATATCGCATCTTCGGGACAAAGCTTAGCGCAGGTAGTGCACCCCATGACGCAGCTACCCGGATTCGCTACCACAGGTACTCCTTTTTGATCTGACCATCTAAAGACATCATTTCCACACGAAAGAAGGCATAAACCACACCCAGTGCACTTGCTGTAATCTATCTTTGGATACCATATGTAATTTGCCCTATCTGCCCCGTGCCATGTCTTACTCAATTCAACTACTATAAATTGCCATATTTAAATATGGCGATTTATCAGCAGGTCTCATCAAACTCTTGGCCAATCCCTCGCGAAAGTAAGCGTGAATCCGCACTGGGCAAACGCAGAACCTAAATTGATAATTACGCACGCCGAGGGACAAAGCCGCCCTTTTACTAACGTATGATCGGAACCCTTAATTTTAACCTTCTGCTAATGCGTGGTTTCCTTCCACAACTATGGGCGCTCCGTAGACCTGCCCTTTATCCTACTCATCATTTCTCTTCTCCGCGCCATCATTTCATCGTTCATCCCGCCCTTACCGTGGTGAACGCCGCTAACGCCCTCTAGCTTTTTCAACGCCTCGCTGAAGTCCTTTACTCCGATTAATGCCTCAGCGGCAGAATCTTCGCCAATGTATTGAAGCCACGAGACTATATGGCCTTCGCTGAGGTGATAGTTCACAGAAGCTGGATCCTCGGTTCCGATCTCCTTAAGCCGCGCTTTTAACTCTTCTAGATCATGCGCAACGCCCACAATTTTTTGATAGGACTTAAAATAAAAAGGCTGCATATGATATGCCCGCGTTATCACTTAAACTTTTCGAACTGCTCGTGGCCCCATGACGTTAGCAGAAAATTTTAACTACGATCATGAGTCGTAATCGATTGCCCTAGCTATAAATAACTTTTATTGCCAGCGGGAACTTGCGCGAAGAAGATCTCACGTCAAAGCCATTCAACTACTGATTGAAAGTACTGACATCCTCTCCACCCTAAAGGTCGGAGCCTTCTTACCTATTATACCTGTAACGCTGTCTGAGCCAAGCAAATCAGGCACGTTAAGCCAACAGCCATACCAGAGGGTGATGGATTACGTCGAAGGAAACATCGCTGAGACTGCTAGAAGAAACTAGAACGAACGCAACCACGTGGTTAGTCCTCAACAGCCTTAAGAAGATCGCTGACCAGCGCTCTGCAATAATCCTCTGGATCTATTTTATTGTATTCCCACCACACTACATAGCAGAGAAGGGACCCAAAGTAAGCTCTTCTTAAAGGCTCAGGAAAGGGCTTCCCAACCATCCTTTCGATCTCATTGAACATCTTGTCCATCGAGCTGAAGCAAAGGCTTTGCAAACCCTTACCAACACTACGATACCTATCTTTCTTAGCCATGGACATTATTAAAAGCGAGCGCAAATCCTCATTTTTATACTTATTAAGAAAAGCCATCCCTACATCGAATAAAAGCTCTTCTGGACTTGAATACCGCTTTTTGAGGGCCTCTTCTACCTCAGCGAAAGGGACGGACGCGAGCGCTACACGTTCTATTAACGCATCCTTCCTCTTAAAATAAAGAAATACAGTCCCTTTACTGACGCCGCTTTTAGAGGCTATCTCATCGGTAGTCGCCGTGTCGAATCCTTTTTTAGCGAAAACTCTTACGGCAGCCTTGAGTATCTTTTCCTCAGTAGTTTCGACCATCTCTAGTCAAGCTTTAGATCCACACAAATATTTAAACTTACTGACCGGTCATTGATGACCAGCCAGTCAATTAGGCTTAAATATAACTGACCATTCAGTCATAGGCGAAAGATATGCCAATAGAAATGTGGGAAGAGCGGAACGGATATGGTCCTTATAGTGACGCTTTAGCTGGCGGCATAGGTTGGGCCGTCTTTGAGGCCCTTAAAGGCGGAGGCAAAGGCGATAGCGAAATAAAGGGCTGGATAGCCACCAGGATGGGTGAAACTATATCTTTTTCCCTTATGCCCATGCTGGATTGGTGGGCCAATAGGAGAATAATAATTAAGAGGGATAACGGTAAATACGCGTTAAGCGAGGGCGCGGTTTTGGGCCGGTTGTGGGCAACAACCCAAGAGGGTTCAGATAAAGAAACAGCGGGAGGTGACCTAGATGGGGCCGAGGGCTCGATCGAACATCTCAGCGACTTGGTCAAGGAAGATAGGGATTCACTTTCTGCCTACGCGCCTAGGATGAAAGACCTGATCGTGAAGCTCACGAACATGCTGGGATGATAAAAATGCAGAAAGCACAAAGCACAAAAAAATTAGGGCTAGATTTTAGCGCGATAAGTGGAGCCGAATGGCTGATAATCATCGCCGCGTTCATGGGTAGGTACCTTCTTCAATTCTATCAGACCACAATTCAAGAGCTAGGTTACGCGTTCGGCATGGACTCATTCGAAATTGGGATAGGATTCGCACTCTTCACGCTGGCGTTCGCGGCCTCGGCCATCCTGATGCACAAGTTCAGGCCGAGCCAGCTGAGGATCGTTGAGGTTATATCGTTAATTTTGTTAGGCGCTACTATGCCGCTTTACATGATAGTGAGGGGTACACCAGAAGCATATACTCTGATGACCGCAGATGGTTTCATAGTCGGCCTCGTGATGGACTCCTTCATGACAATGGCGGGAATGGCCTCCTTAGACCAGTCAAAGAGACAGGTCGAGCAGGCGGCTTTCTCATTTTGGGTAGCATTAGCCCTAATTGTGGCGCCATTTACGACGGGTTACTTCCTAGGAATCGGCATAATTAAGCTGTTCTTGATCTTCGCAGTGATGGCTTTCGTAGCCATACCGTTCGTGCTCGCGCTTAAGGGAAGGTATTCCTTGAAGTATACGGAAAGAAAAGGCGAAGGAGCAGGAAGCGTGCTCTCCCTCTTCCAGAACAGGGAATTCAACTGGGCAATCATAGCGGCCATAGGATACACAATACCTTTCTTTTCACTCATGTCCTTCGGCGTCATGTATGGAGGTATGATAGGCTTCTCGCCGAGCTCGGTATTCTACTTACTGGCCTTGATGTTCACCGGCGACGTGATCACCAGGTTCATAATCCGCCTTAAGTCTCCCATAGCCAACAGATACCCATACATGGTAGCGGCCCTGTCCTTTGCAACGCTTGCCGCGTTCTTCCTATACGCGAGCTACTACGCGGCTCCACTGTATATCTTGGCCTTCCTGCTCGCCGGAGTTCCCGATGGGATAGCGTGGACGTTGGGGTTGCAGATCGCCAACACATCGTTCAAGTCAGGGCAGATAGTGACCGCTACATCGTTCTTCAGCTCCAGCATGATGATACTCTCAGCTTTGATGCCGGTGGTGGGGCTGATGGCCTCGATGCAAGGCGTGGGCTTTATCACAGCGTTCCTGATCCTGGCCATTGCTACGTTGGCCTTCCTCATGGCTGAGCTTGCATTGAGGCCCGCTAGCGCTCGCATACAACCAGCCTCGATAACCACCAGCGCGGCGATCACCTCCAATAATAAGGTATAAAACAACGCTCAAATTTTTCGATAATTATTTTTTATAAGCAGTTTTTTAGCTAAAATTAGCATTTTGAGGAATTATCAACCAAGACGGATTGCCTTCTATTACGAAAAAGACTCGAACCGCGATGTACAAAAAACTGAGCGGTATTAGCTTCCTCACCATACGTCTTTCAACAAGGTACAATCTAAGCGGCAGCCACCTAAGTTAAGCTTAAAGAGCGGAAACCGCGCTAGCGGAAGGCGGTTTTTGAGCTTAGCAAAAAATCCGTACTCTACTGATAAGAAGCTTGAAGAGCGATGAGAAAAAGCATGTAAGCCACAACGATTTTAAAGTCTCTTATTATGATGCTCGTGAAAAGCATACTATTCCTATGCGTTGAGAACTCGGCTAGGTCGCAAATGGCCGAAGGACTAACGAATTACCTGCTGGGAGACCGCTATCAGGCAAAGAGCGCAGGGAGCAAGCCGTCGACGGTGCACCCGTTAGCGATTGCCGTTATGAAGGAACTGGGAATAGATATCTCGCAAAGTCGGTCAAAAAGCGTTAGGGAATTCCGGGGGATGACCTTCGACTACGTGGTTACCGTATGCGGAGATGATGAAGAATGCCCATACTTTTCAGGCGGTAAGAAATATCTGCACAAGTCGTTCCCTGATCCTGCCGCCGTTCAGGGATCTGATGATAAAAAGCTGATGGCTTTCAGGGCGGTAAGGGATACCATAAAGCAGTGGATCCTCGAAGAGTTCGGCTAACGCACCCCGAACGCCCAATCCCATAAAAGCCCTTGGGCGTGCTTTGAATGATTATGATCCATCGATATTTGCTAATGCGCGTTAGCTTACTCGCACCTTAAAGAGCGAGGTTTTTTCCTCGACAATGAAGGACGAAACTCATAAATGCATGTTTTTCGGTTAAACTATCTGTTCCTCTAACCTCAAGCTGACAAAACGTAAGACCGCAGTTCCCGATCGTACACGGCGGTACTTGGAGCGATAATAGGAATTGTAGCAACAAGGCAGAAAGCTGATCCTCGTTCTGCCCTTGATAGCGTTCGCATCATCTTCGCCCCAAATGCCGAGGGCAGATAATCCGGCCCTAATAGTCCTTCTTCTCAGCTTGGCGGAGTTCGCTTCAGAGGCGCTCAAAGGATTTATGCGTCTTGGAGGGCCTTAGGCGCGGGGCAGACGACCGAAATCAGAGGGGTCAGACCGCAACATCACGGCCAGATCGCTCAGCATCGCTGCTATCCTCAAAATTGCATCGGGCATGGCGAGCTCCTTCAACGTAACCGCCTCGCTCCTTCGGATTTATGAATGAGGTCTCCCCTACGTCACCTTTGCCGTCAGTATAAAATCGGCCGCAGTTGCGGCGTCCCGCCAGGGATTCCGTCATGCGTAGCCCTAGGTTCCTGCCCCCTGCTTGCTATAGAAACGCGTTCAGGTGCAACTTTCCCGGCAGTATGCCGAGGACCGGGCTCCGGCTTGGTTATACCACTCTTCTCGATTTGATTCGAGGTAAATACGACGCAACATCCAAATCGGCGCCGTGTTTGGGATCATGAACTTCATGATGCTCATCCTTATGTAGATAACGCCGAGCAATGCGCCAAAAATTGGCAGATCGAAGGCCATAGTGGGCACCCGCGCGGCTACTCGCCTTCCCTCATATTCATGGCTTTTCGCGCTCGTTCTGGCTCGCCGGCCTCTTCGCGATACTTGGGGGGAGAGGTTGCCATAAGAAAGATTTTATCTAGGCGGTCATTCGTAATGCTAAACGCGGGCAAACGCGAGCAGCCCACGGCCAATGGCGCAGCGTTTTTCGGCAGCAAATCCGAATCGCCCGCGGACGCGGCCCTTTCACGTTACCTCATGGGCTATACGTTGTAGATCCTCCAGTTTTATCGAGGTCTTGGAAGGTATACCGTTCCTCCTGAAAGCCATCTAGATAATTATGCAACGACGGACAGTCCTCGCAACGCTTAAATAGCTCAGGTATAAGGCCGTTATACGTGAGCATAAATGATCGAAAAAGCTTGGATAAACCCTGTTGCAACCACTTATAAGGTTCAGTTATCTTACCTCCTCAGCCCAGAGGGGCGTGCGGCTTCATACGGCCTTTTAGCTAAGGTACGCTGAAAAGTCATTATCAAGGTGAACAAATTTTGAGCGAGAATCAGGGAAGAGTATGGAATCTCTCAAAACATTTAAAGAAGTACTTGCTAGCTTATACGATCGCCTTTATCATATCTGCCATACTCATCGGGCACTATGAGGCGGCCTTCGTAAGCCGCATACCAAAACTACTCTTCACCGATATAGTTATGGTGATAGCCATAGCCACCGTTTACCCTTCAATGATTCAACTCAGGGGCGAGGCGTTAGGTCAGGCTTTCAGGCAGTGGAAGAGCCTTCTACTTTCCTTGGTATACGTTTTCGCGCTAGCCCCTCTAATGGCCTACGCGCTGGCCCCAACCATAGGTAATAAGGGCATAGGACTTGGCTTCATGGTCGTAAACGTGGTGCCAGCGGGCAGCGCTTCGGTAGGTTATGTTTTAATCGCTGAGGGAAGCATTGAGCTTGCGACGGCGCTGGCGATCTTAGGGCTGGTGGTTGCCATACCAGCCATTCCCATGTATCTCTCATTTTACGGCAAGTCAACATCAATGTCGGTTCCCATCTCACCGATAATGAGCTCGATTCTCTACATACTGGTCTTGCCGTTGGTATTAGGCCAGGCAACGCGCGTAGCGCTTCGTAATTCTGGGGGAAGAGAGTTCGTCGAGAAAGAGGCGGCCCCCTATCTTTCTGCCTCAACAATTATTTCGCTGTTTGCGCTGGTTTTCGTATTAGTAATGAAAGAAGCGAACTTTTTAATCAATAAACCTTACATCGTAGCCGCTATTATAACTTATCAGACGATAATAATCTTGACGACGCTAAGCGTATCGATAGTGTTCAGTAAGGCGCTCGGCATTTCTTATAAAGACCATCAGGCCATCGCGTTCACATCAACGTCTAAGAACCAGAGCGTAGCTGCGGCCATCGCAATGATGGCGCTTAACCCGGCCACAGCCGTAGTCCCGGCCCTTATACCCATGATTCAACCGGTTTTAGCCATGGCGTACATTTATTTCGACGGACCGCTTAAAAAATACCTTGGAGAAGGGCGCAACGAACTTAAAAAGCTCGTAGCCTGACAGATCGTTCTATAGCTTTTTAGGCAATTTTTTAGGCAAAACGGCTTTTTTCTGCGGCGACTCCGGTTGATCCACAAAATCGGATAGTAAACCAATCTCTTTCTTCCAGCTGCGACCCAAATGCACTAAAAATTTTTTCCTTGTAGCCATTGGCCACGCTAACTGCTTAGGCGCTACCTTGCGCCTTACGCGAGCAGCACCCAATTCTTGATGCATTAAGTTTATATCAATGGAACCCGGTTACCTCTCAATCGGATAATCGGCAGACCGCTTCTAAAGCGATTAAAGCGCCCGGTATTTTCCTCTCAATATTGTTACCAAGAATCCTTGCGGACACAGCTCCCTTACGCGGACAAGCATAAGTTAAAACTCATTGAATGCAATACACAGCTCATGCCTACGACCCTAAGAGATGCAACTAAATACAATACAGGCAATGCGTTACAGTTACCGGAAAATACCTACTCACAGGTTTTCTTCGGGCCACAAAATCTTCACGACCCAATTAAAGTAAAAATTACTGGTAAGTGGGCCCTGTTTTTTGACCGGGCTTTTTTAGAAGCTCCTTCGGGACGTACTTAACTCTCATTATCCCAGCGGATTGCACGCTGTAGACTGGTATCCCGCTGTTCGAATCGTAGCCAACCTTGACAACCGCAGTGATCTCATTCTTTAGTTCTAAGATCGTCCCGTCTTTAAGCTTTAAACGGACCCACTTGGGCTCTTCTTCAAGCTCAAACTCAACTACTTCGGGCTCGCTCGGCACAACATTAGGTTGAGGCATCATTTAAATAAAAATGCCGTGGGCTTAAACGCATATCGTAAATCTTTACTTCTACGTTAAGGACGCCCAAGCCCTAACCGGGGTTAAATATAATATTAAACGTATAATTATACACCCTAAAATAGGCGAATTATTTCTACTTTAGAGGACAATTTGAATACAACATAAAGTCAGGATTATGACCAAATTATAAAAAATTTAATATTAAAGCGATTCTATTTACTTCTTTTCCAGCGTTATTTCAATGGCAGAGACGTTTTTCATCCTTCCCCCTTCGCCCTCAAGCTGTTCCGTGCTCGTAACTACGCTTTTGACCTTTAAGGCATCTTTCATGAACCGGTTCCTAAGTATTTCTGCTACATCTACGGCGCTACTTATGGCCCTTCCCCTCGCCTTCAATACTACAGAAGGACCACCACCGTTCAACTGTACAAGGCAAGCCATTACATAGCTCATGGGCGGTTTAGAGCCCACGTATATGATGTTACCCTCTCCGCGTTCATTAGGCTTCTCTGCACCGACTTCAGCAGATGGTGTTTTTATTGGCATTGTTTTTCACTTAACCATTGAACCATAGCGCTGGCTATTAAGGGTCCCTACTCCTCTTTGGAACTCTCATTGCTCTCTTCGGGCTTAACGACCACACCGGTAGCGTACCTTGGAGTTACCTTAGTCACTTTAATCTTTACTTTATCGCCCTGTTTTGTTCCTGGGACGAATACAATAAAGCGCTCAATCTTTGCTACGCCTTCACCTCTCCTGCTAGTGTCCGTTATCTGCACATCGTACTCTTTTCCCTCTTCTACGGGCTTCTCGAAAAAGCTACCAGTATTTCTTCTGTAAGACATTCATTTCACCTCCACATTTCTTTTTTTATTACAGGCAATAGGAAAAGCCACCTGCTTTAGCAAGGTTAAGCTGATACCCACCCACCTGTAAATAAAGGCAAGGCCCAGCATATAAGGGTACGCTTTTAATTGCCATGATTGGCTTAAGCCTTTTCTTAATCCTTACACATAATACAATTTTAAGGATGCTAAAAGTAGAGGCGAGGTGAAACTTAAAGAGGTACGACGAGGTATCCTAAATTGTCCTTTTTCCTCATAAACCAAATCCGTCAACTCGCTAAGTTTGACCCCGATGCTAAAAAACTAATAGCCGCCGATGGCATAATATCTTTAACATCCGGCTTCATGTATACCGATTTCTCAGTCTACCTAAATCAGATGGGCTACGACCCACTTCGTATAGGGTTCCTTTTGTCCTTATCCACTCTGACCGCCTCCTTCTTGACCTTATTTGCAGCGGGGCTCTCCGATAAGTTCGGGAGAAGAAGAATTATAATTGCAGGTTTTTTCCCAATGTTTATTGGCACGCTAATTTACACGGTAACTTTTTCATACAGTTTTCTTATCGTAGCGGCCGTGTTAAACGGTATATCATTCGCTTCGATCGGTTCTTCGTTTATGGCTTTATTAACCGAAAAGACTAAGCCCGAGAACAGGAATTCGGTATTCGCTACTAGTTCGCTTATGAATGGTTTGGCAATGACGACCAGTATGGTCATTGGAGGCCTTCCCCCCGTCATCGCAACGTATTTTCACGTAACAACTTTTGATTCTTTCCGCCCGCTTTTTGCTTTTGGTCTATTCTGCGAAATCGCCGCCTTTTTGGTGTTCTACGGGGTGCGCGAAAATTACAAGGGCAAGGATAAGATCAGTTTCTTGCCTAAAAAGGCATCTAAATTCGTTATAAAACTTTCGATACTAGGCTTTATCGGGCTGGGCGCAGGCATGGTAGTGGAACTCTTTCCCCTTTGGTTCTACCTGAAATTCGGAATAAACGTCAACTCTATTGGGCCACTCTTCGCCGCTTCCATGTTACTCACCTCCCTTGCATCCTTCCTAACGCCTGAAATAGCAAAGAAATTCGGAAACGTAAAAACTATAGCGTACACTGAGGCAACTTCGATAACAATCCTGGCTGTTCTACCGTTCGCCTCAATTTATTTAGCCGCGCCGCTCTTCGTGATAAGAAATATCCTAATGAATATGAGCTCCCCAATAATGAACTCCTTCATCATGGGCATAATTCCAGAGGAAGAAAGAGCTACTAGCTCCGCGATAATCGGCCTCTTTGACTCGATCCCTAGGTCGTTTGGTCCGGCCTTAGGCGGTTACTTCTTTAATCTAGGAGATTTGCCAGCCCCGTTTTTGATCGCGGCAACCCTATACTCAGTCTCGATCGGTTTCTTCTTCGAACTCTTTAAGTCAGTAGAATCAAAGGGACACGGCGCAATAAATAAAAATATACCAAAACCTATCGGCGACTAATCATTAGCGGGTCGTAGGCAGTGTAATAGACCACTACAGACACTCTCATGAAGTCATTTACTGCTATACAAAAATTAATTTCGCCTATCATATCGAACTTTTAGCAATCTGCTTCACATTATCGAAAAAATCGCCTAAATTGAACTCCCACTTTCCTTTGACGAAACTTCTGGATATATCAGCTTGATTATGAGGATCACCGTATTTATTGTTGTTAAACCAAGGCGCGAAGTAAAACCTGAAGTCAGCCATAAGATAATTCTCTTCTAACGAATTCAATGAGTCAGCAACGACGTATAATTGATCTGTCGGCAAGCTAAATAAAGTGAAAAAATATTTGTCACAAGAAGCAAAAAAAGTTAAATATGGGTTTTTTACCAGTTTATTCAAAAAATCTTCGCGAACTTCTTCTTCTGGACTAAAGAAGCCAGCTATGATAGAAGTCTCAGGAGCGAATAGTCCAGGCTCGAAGAAGTCTATGAACGAGCCGGTAAGAACGCTCTTCTTGGGGTCGCCACCTCCTAACACGTGACTCCTTAAGTGTAGTACTGCCTCATCTACGCTCAAGTTCAGCGAAGCGGCTATAGCCTCAGGCTTGGTGGCGGCCGATTTCTTCAGCATTTGAACGATTTTCAAATCCGCCGCATCAAACTTAACTGGATTTAAATCCGCGACCTTAAACTTCCTTTCTACGCTCGCTTGCAGTGGAGAAGTTCTCCACTTTCCTTTCACGTAATCGAACGCGGACGGGTTCAAGCTCCAGCGGTTAACGACCTGGTCCGCCTTAAAAATTTCGTAGCCTTCAATTATCCCAAGAATAGATAGCTCGTCCAACGCGTACTTTAACTTCTCATGCTCACCAAGCGGTACTAGCTCGCGGGTTATCAAAACATTTTGACCCATAGGCCTTAGAGCGCTAATTATAAAATTATTTTGGATGCTAGCCTCCATAAAAGCCGGGATAGCCTTGTTAAAAATTGGCGAGATCCTTAAGATAGTATACGTATCGTGCAACCCCAGCTTGAAAAAATTAATAGTGGATTTTGCCAGCAATCCTTTTTCTGCAACGTAATGCCTGTAAATGGATGATGCCTCTTCACCTAGCCCAGTTCTCTCTCCCAGTTCGCCCATATCTAGGACAGGCATATCCTCAATTGTAATTATTAATCTCTGCAAATTTCTGTCCAAATCTTCATCAGAAGAGGGGGAAAAAGCCACGCACTACTGAAAAAGTAATTTTTAAGCCTTTAGCCCTTCTTTGCTTATACTAGTTTTGCGGTGAGTTACAGGGATAGCTCGTGAGCGGTATCCAGTACCTTTACTCAATACTTGATAAAGAAGATTAACCAAGTAAACGCTCGCCATAAAGTCATCATTTATGATAGCCTGATTTTCAGCAAAAAAATGTAAATGCACAAAATCATATCATCATAAAATCATAATCTAAGGGGTGACTTAGACTAGGTCGAAGGCCTTTTTCGCTCACGCAACACTCCTAAGGCATAGAACCCCTTTAGCATGCTCTTGATATATAACCAATTGTCTCCTAAACAAGCATATCGCAGATATTTTTTTAACCTGCTCCTCGACTAAGGCTTCGACGACTGACGATCGTGGGTACTCCAGCCCGACGGGGTCGCAGCGCCCAGGCCGCACCTGCCCAATTTAGTATATCCCATGTTATTACGGCGTTAAAGTTCACCGCAAAACGTTAATAGATCCTTAAATTACTAAGGCAAACATTTATTAGGGTCTAATATAGCCATGCTTAATAAAGGGACTGCAGCAGTAGTAGTCAAGGCGACCAATCGCCAACATTATTTTATTTACTGCTTTCAAATGCAGTTTCGGATACGATTTTATGATGCCTTTCTTCATCTTTAACTATAGCGGTAAATAGGTCCTTGAGAAAGCCATCTTCTAACTCTATAGATGCCTGCGAGTAGAACTCCATGGCCTCAGCCTCGTCTTGATCCTGTGCATTCAATATGCTTTTTAAGCGGTTAGGCTCGACTTGTCCTACGGGCTCGCTTAATGCTTCATTGGTCTTCTTAATAGCTTCTAATAACCCCTTCATTATAGAGGCGTGCAAATAAGTCTCGAATATCACGCTGGCAATGTGGTCCCTAGCCTCCTGATTTGCTAATAAGTTAACATTCAACAAATCGTTTAAAGCGACGTTTTCTATGAACAAAGCCCTGCTGGCTTTCTCGCTTAGTTCGTCGAAGTCCATAAACTATAATCGCGCGCTAATTTAAAGCCCGCGGGCCTATTGACTAATTTAAGCAACCAACGCTGAGCTCTTTTAATATTGCGCTTAATGCTCGACCCCGACCCAATTACTTGCTTCAATTCACGCAATCAACAAACTATAAAGCAAGGTCAAATGAATTCTTAAAGCTTTTTATACCAAGAGGATAACTAATCTCACGCTTACTATGATTTGTAAAGATTATTCAAGCGGGCTTCAATGAAGTTAAGGCCAACGACCTTCTATGCGAGGATTTCACGAATTCTTCCTGAAGTAAGCGGTTCACCTACGGTAGGCGGCCTTTAATGCCTACTCGGAAGCATTTAAGTGCTATCGCCGATTAGTTTTTAATCGACTTCAACGTACTATTATGGAAGACAGGTTTGATTTCTTTCTAGCCTACCTCGTCATAATTGTGGGGACCGTGGCGACGCAATTCTTCTTGAAGCTTAGAGAGATCCACAGCATTAGGACCTTACTACTCGGGATCATATTTATTGTGGTTTTGCTATTTGGTACTACGTTCGCCGGCCTAATGTTCGCGCTTTCTTTCGTGTTCGGCCTCTGGTTTTTATCAAAAGTCGGCGGGGCGGTAGCAGTAGTATTGATGTTTGTACTTTGGGCGTACGCTTTATTTGAGGGCCAAATAAAAGAAGGGAGAAAGCCAGGGCTTATCCAGCGGAGGATTAACTTTCGTTAAAGGGCCAAATCGAAACAAAGATAAATAGTAATTCTAAAGATCAGCAAAAATGTCGATCACGGTAACAAGCAAGAAGACTCCGAGTGAGGGAGGGAAAGAGGTAAATTGCTAAAAACTTATGCTTCTGGGTATATCATTTTGTGGGACGTCCTACGGATAAGCCCTTAGAAAAGCATGCGGGGCAATGCTACAGCAAAACCAGTGAAAATTAGTCTAATTACCTCCTCAACGCTCATAGTATAAGTACTCCATATTGCGCGCAGAGGGGGATGCACGCGCCTGGCTAGTACCCATACCCCGCGCAACGTTCAATGGGGACTCGAAGCTCAATTACGTAAATGCCCCAAAGCGCTCCCAGACCTAGGGGGCGAAGAGGCAAAGAAAAGCAAAAGTAGAACCTCTCATATTTTAGCTAAGAGTGTGTCAGTCGGGCGTTTTGGAGGTTCGATATCTGATCGCGACCTACCGGAGAACCAAACATTAAGCTTCCTAAGTGCAAGGATATCCGTCTTAAGATTTATTTTAAAAATGATAAGTTTAAGCTAAGTAAAATCGCCAAGCGCACGGAGGGCGTACTTTAGATCCTGTAAGGCTTCGCTAATGTAGGTTTCAGCCTCAGAGTAATTTCCGGCTTTCAAGGCTGCCTGGGCGCTGTCGAGGTCAGCCTTGGCTCCGCTCTGGCCAGTTATGTAGACCTCTGCTGCAGAGTTCGCGGGCACAAGCGATGCCGTCACGTTTTCTAAGCGCCAAGCCGCGTCGAGCTTAGCCGTCACGTTAGCCGTGAGCCCCGCCTGTTCGTTCATACTCGAAGACCTCGCCTTCGCGTTTAAAACCAACGCGTTTTGGAAAGCGCGCATGGAAGCCTTGACGTACTGGAACGCTGCACCAGAGTTTCCAGCGGAGTTAGCCTGAATCGCCTGCGTAAGGTTATTTTCCCCCTCTACGAAAGCCGCGTTGGCAGCCTCAGGTACCTGGTTGCCTTGGTCCTCAGTTATTTTGAATTGAGTCTCCACGTTTTTTTCTAAAGCTGCCGCCCCCGTCAGTAAACCTTTTATGAATGCTTTTTCGGGTACTTTTTCATTCTGCTCGCTCAACTGGGCTGCGACCTGCACTTTTTCACCGACCTGCGCCCTCACGAGCTTGTCCAAAGCCGACATGAACATATGGTAGTTCCCTGTTAAGGAAGAATCGCGCATCTCGGCGAAGGCTGTCTGCTCTTCTAATATAGAGGCTGAGATCCCAGCAACTGCTGTCGTGTTGCCCTTTAGCTCAGCCATCGCGCCCTGGGCCGCGCTCGAACTCACGAAAATCGTGTTTTCAATTACCTTGCGGGTCGCATTGTTAAAGCCGTAATAGGTGGCACCATTAGCGTCAAAAACCACGAACTGATGGACCTCTTCGTGATCGCCCCTGTAGGTTCCCATACTTACTACCGAGAAGGGCCCTGCGTTCACGGTAAACAGCGAATTATCCAGCCCAAGCTGATCGATTAGCTCTGAAAGATTCGCCGCGCTTGCACCGAATTCGTCAATCTTCATATTTACTACGATTTGCCGTTTGCCGGCAGGGTGAACGCGAATGCTGAAATAAGCCGCGCTGTTGGTAGCTGTGCTCTTTGTAGAGCTCGCCGTCGATGGGCTAACAATACCAGAGGGACTAACCGTTAATTGAAACGCGGCTACCTGTTGCCCCAACGCGAAGGCGGAAGCTTGATACTCCCCGGGGGAGACGCGCAGGCCGGCGTTGTCGGTATAATTCCAGGTGAAATTCCACTTGAATTGCTGTCCAGCGGCGATGTGCAACGGGAAGATTATCATGGGATAAAAATGGCCGTAAGATGAAGACCAAACCGTTAAGGCATTATTCGATATTATTACCTGAGCTTCGGGAAAACCCGTGTAAACTGTGGCAGTCTGAGACCCGTTATTTTTCACCCAAATATTGAAAACAATACCAGATGGCGTAGCAGAGTAGTTGGCACCGTACACGAGCACTTCCTCCTGACTTGAGCCGAAGCCCTGAGCGCCAGAAGAAGACCTTGGAGCGCCGCCCTGGGAGGCACCAGCCCCTGTTGAGCCTGAAGCATTCATAGATGCTTGACTCGAAGTATTCATAGATACTAGAGGGGTCCCCGCGCCGACCACTGGCGAGCCGAGCGGTACGAAAACCGCTAATGCTATAATCATCAAAGTTAAAGCGGACAATAATTTTTCGGTCATTTTGTTCAAGTATAATATCGCCCCGATTTATTAGGGACAATTATGGAATGCGCGTTTCAGGCGTGGAACATTTATTCTCCGGTGGTGAACTACCCCCGCCCTCACGGGTAAGGCTTACCGCTTCAACGGCCGACGCCTGCCCTTACGCATACCGCGCGGGCAAAGTAGCCCCGCGTAGATCCGACCGCACTGGCCCTACTTCGATGAGACCCAACTTCCTTATGTTTTTTGATGCGTTGTAATCCTTGTCTATGATAAGGCCGCAGGCTTCACAGCGACGTATCCGCGCTGACAGCTTCAGGTCGCGCTTAGCGTTTCCGCAATTAGAGCAGAGCTTGGAAGATGGGTCAAACCTGCCTATTTTCACGACGTTCTTACACTTCTCAGCCTTCCACTCAAGCTCCTGTTTGAAGGCATAGAAAGAGACATCGCCTATGCTCCGCTATGTGATTTTTGCATCCCGTAGACGCTGAGTTTTATGATGGTATCGTGCCTCTTGGCTATCGCGGTGGATGCCTTGTCAAGGAAGTCCTCGCGGGTGTTCCTGAGCTTCCTGTACTCCCTCTGAAATTTCAATATATTACTCCGTCCGTTGTTCGATCCCTTCTTCTTTCTCGATAGTTACGTCTGAAGCCCCTTTATCCTATCCTTAATCCTCTTCGTGAATCTCGGGTTCTCTATTGCTGTTACCTCTTAGGGTGGCGAACTTATTTGATCTTCACGCGATAAACAGGGATATTGTTTTCCAGCCCACAATGAAATCCATCGTAAAGATAAATTCCTTAACGATCCACACTTGCAAGTATTCAACAGCGGCTAAACCCAATGATGATTGAAGAAATCCGCAACAAAGAGCTAATGGTAAATATCGATATTCATGGAGAAATAGACAAGGCAACTACTGAACTTGGCGGAAGGGTTATAATTCCAGATCCGGATCTAAAGACTAAATTATCAAAAGTTTAGAAGCACCAGAAGTTATGTGAGCATGTCGTCTCTTAGCGATGATCTTCATTGATATAGTATCAAAATCTATAGACGTTTTCTAAAAATGATACCGAAGAGTCGTTAATTATCCAAACTGAAAATACGTTTATTATCCTGTTAGACAACGAAGACGTTACTAAGCGGGCAAAAAAGGCATTGAAGGTTATTAATTCTGACTTTTCTAAAAATAGGAAAACTGGAAAGTTATCCTGATAAACTGAAAAGAATAATCATGGGCTCGAGCCTTCACCTGCCACCGATTATTGGAAGTAGAGTATTAACAAAAGGGCTTAATTTTTTACATGAACGTTTATATTTACCCTCTCAGTTACAGCATTTCCGTCGAAATGAAACGGGCCTATGACGCCAATTGGGATAATTTGAATGTAGAATGTTAAGGTGAAATTCCCAGATACACCGTATTCGTATGTGTATACGTTTTCAATTCCCGAATCCATATAGATGGTTTCTTTTGGATGGGGCAATTCAGCGAGGTTAGAGCCATTATAACTAACATATACATTATTAATTTGATAAGTCATTCCGGTCAATGGTGCATTAATTTTTTCAGATGTCTTTATCGCAAATAGAAGTAAGCCAAAGTAAACGGTTGAACTCCTGAATTTAGGAGCGTCTACTCCAGCAATAACCGACTCTCTACTTCCTAAATAACTTAAATTAAAGGTTGTATTTGTAGAATCGGTACTGTTATTGAGCAACTCATAAGCTTTTTCTAACGGCATTACAGAAGTCGAATGAGGAAAAGTATCGTACTCATAGGCAACTGAAGGAACTATTAATACGACTAGAATTAATAAAATGAAAATTATTTTTCTCTTGTTCATGCCATTTCACCCTTCACAATATTGACTAAATAGTCAGGGATTGTACTGACTGGCGTTGATAATAATGTAGATGGGCCCATATGCAAAGGACCGTCTATCATTCCATCTGAAGCGCTCATCGTAACAGCACACTCAAAGTAATTTACTACTAGGTCGCTCTGGGCTCCACCCGCGGATGTATCTGTAAATCCGTTTTGTAAAAGTTCACCGAACATAAATGAGTCCTGAAAATGTGCCCATGGATCGTACCACGGGGCATAATAGTACCCAAGCATGTTATAATAATGGGCACGATAATCGCAGGGAATAACCGAAATTCTAGCATTAGCGCTTGATAAGGTTTTTCTCCTATCCATAGAATAGCATGCAGCGGATATATATAATTTTTACCTATATAATGGATTGTTGCATAATTACCGGGCGAGACGTCCTTGCGCCTTAGACAACGCGTTCAAGTCCTCCTTCCATAAGAACGCCGACCATTCGAAGCTCAGGAGGGAGGGAGAAAAAAACTATTACTTCGCAGTCCCACAGCACGTGAACATAAGGGGTAACATGATCCTGCTGAGATGCTTCAGGCTTGCGCGGAATGCCCGCGCGGGCAGGCATCGGTCGTTGAAACAGGAGGCGCAGCTTCAGCTGAGGGGTAGCTCACTCGCGTTCTTAGAGCGAACAGTAAAAACGCAAGCCATGACTTACCGGGTAAACTTATATTAGTAATACACGTATACTTCATGAGAAGAAAGCTGTTCCTAGCCGGCATCGTTATGATCGTCATCGGGATAATACTCTTTGAGGTAGGCCCAACGGTCTTTAAGTTTCCGAACGTTAACGCCCTCTTTCCATTGAAAGAAACGGCTAAACTAGACCCAACCGAAAACGTCACGCTGGGAAACGCCCTACCCGGAAATGGCTTCATGATCATCTACAACGATTCTATGGGTAGGCCCTTAAGCGTCGGAGCGACCGGCGGCACCCTACAGCTCCAACAGGTAAACGGCACTTTTGCGGCAGAATGCGTTAACACCGGGAGCTCGAGCGCGACCGTCTACTTGATCAATAATCAAACCGCGCCGGTCTCTGTGAGCTATTCTTCGGCGAACTTCAGCGTGACAGGCATATTGTACTCCATTGGATTGGTAATCGGAGGGGTATTAATCGCGATAATCGGGTTCATCGTAATGATCGTTGGCTTACTTCTTAAGGCGAAGAAGAGCTCGCCGAATGCCATCTAAGCGGGCATTCTCCAGTCAAAACAACGCGTGATTACAGCTCCATGTTATAAGCAACGGCCGATCTTAAGCAAAGAACGCATAATTTGCTTATCAGTCTTAGCTCAGTCTTAGCGACCGATATAACAACTTATATTAATTGTATTATTCTATTAGACACACTTAAACTTTTTAAATCAGGCATTTCAGGTTGAGCAGCAGGTACAGGGGGAGGACAGTAACCTTCGTGTTGTTTCCGGTCGGCAGGCTTGCCCTCTTTCTGTCGACTCGGCTGGCCGCGAGCGGTTTCGCAGCCTCTGCCCGGCTTACTTATAGAATCCCAAGCGCCGAGGAAGGCGAATTCTAGCCCATGCTCCATAACAATTCCTTGACCACGCCCTTAATAGCTTTGGAGAATTTAAAGCTAACAGCCGCGCTTCAAATCTAAGAGACGCGCAAAGTAACAACGTTTATAGAGAGTAGAAGAATACTTTCGCAAACGCCTCTTAAAAAGGCCTTACGTGACCGTCACGTTAGCGTACCCGCAGTTTATGTCCAAAGTATAATTATAATTATACCCTACTAACTTATAGTTAAGCAGTATCCTTATAGAAAATAAATAGTAATTACTGCTGCTAAGATAGTCCAAAACATACAAGTCTGCGTAATGAGAGAACTCACCTTCATTATTAACCCAAGCAATTGTATAGTTAATAAATTCTATTTTCTTTATTCCTCCAGGCGGTATAACTATCGGCTTTCCACCCATTTCTAGCGTAGAGCCTATGGTTCCGCTGTGAATTGTAACGCTACCTGGTTCGGCATTGAGCTGACTCGGCGTAGGTATCCACTCCAAATAGACACTGGTATAAGGGGCCACGTTCACGGGAACTAAATTATTGTTTACTAGGCTGAAGCTTATATTCAGAGAAATATATGTTTTATAGGTCCGACCCTTAAATTTAATTAACCCCGAGGTCTGGCTTCCAAGCGACCCCGCAACAGGATAGACGTTCCCTTCAGCTGATGATGATTCTGTTGGCGTGGCCGCCACAACAACCGTAGACGAACCCACCCCAAGAGAAGTCCACATGCTTACTTTATACGCCCCGTTGAGCACGCTGGGGAATGTACTATTGTATTCCGTGAGGTTTACCATCTGAGATTGACCCGGGTTCAGAGGAATATTCACATTATAAAGCGACGCCGAGTTTGTAATATTATTGTAAAGGTAAACGTTAACGATATCTATCGGCTCTGCCCCTTCATTAGCGATCCTGAAAAGCACCTTATAGCCGCCATTGACCGGCAACGCGTAGGCCTCGCCTACGGAGAACTTCTGGTTCATCCTTTGCTGTTGAAGCTCCCAAGCCTTCTGAGTCGCCGTCCCGTACTGTATGTAGTTCTGCTCTAAGTAGTAAAATATTCCAAGGGAGAAGAACAGAAGTATTATGAAGAACATGGCCCCCACAACCGTCGATTGCGCAGGCCTCTCTCTCGTCCTCATGACCAAGTCACGCTCGTGCTGTACCCGTCGCTAGTTGTGACCACCACGTAGTAGGGAGGGGTTATCCCGCTGACCGGAATCGTTACTTTGGCCGTAGAGGATAGGCCTATGGGCACGTTGACCTGAGAACCCTGCCCGTTAACGTAAACGTTAGTAACCGTGACTGGCACCAGGCCGACGTTGGCCACCCAAACGGTCGCGTAAGCTCCGTTCACGGCAACCTCTTCTATTACCAAGTCTTCCTGAACCACGTTCGCCTGCTTTTGAGTAGTGTAAACGGCGTTTCCGAGAAAATTCTCTAAGGTGGGAAGGGTCGTGACGTAAACAACCACGAAAAGCGAAATAACTATCATGGTTGTTATAAGCGACCCTATTATTTCGGAAAGCCCCTTCTGCACGAATTAATTAAATAAAAAAAGCTTTAAGGTTTTAGCTAAAAATGCTCTGTTGCATAATTCCCGGACGACAGGATTTCGTGCTATTCCCTGCCCGCTTGCCCTTTCGCGACCTTGCCTTTGCGTGGCAGGCCAACGCGTCTTATGTCCACGCCCTCTGCACTACCTCGGCCATTAGGGTTTCCTGCTTCCTCGTGGCAGTATCCTCACCGAACTACCTCTTAATCCAAAGGAAGCCCCACAGGCCGAAGCGCACCCTATTCAAATTAATTCTTTCTCCTGTCTCATATCTCAGGCAAGGCGCCTCTCGATCTCATCCGGGGCCTCTCGCGCAGTCGTA
>JAGDXE010000025.1 GCA_023256375.1 Thermoproteati archaeon
CCTCGCGGGCTTCGACTTGAAGCTTAGCTCGTCGCTTCAACGGTGTACTTGTTCTGCTTCTTGTTGCGGGCCTCCTCGTGCCTAAAAGAACCTCCAAGGGGCCGGAGGGATTCCTCATCACTTTGAAGTAGGCGGCTTCAGAACGCGCTTTACGTTATGTACAACTAAATATGCCCTACGGCTTAAGGCGGCTTACCGGATTAATCTTGCTACTAACCAGTCCAACTTACTGCGTTGTGCAACCAACTAAGCCTCTCTAGTGTAAAAACTAACAAGTCCTACTGCTCTCCCCATACCCCGATTTTAATATAAACTAAAATTTCTTGCAAAGAGTTAAATAGCTTTAATAGATTTTATCATGTCTTACGAGATAAGGGAGCCGGTTTATGGCTACGTAACATTTGATGATGATGATAAAAAAATAATAGATACCCCTCAGGTACAAAGATTACGGCGGGTTCTGCAACTTGCGGTTGCATACGTCGCTTACCCAGGTGCTACTCATACAAGGTTTGAACATTCGGTGGGCGCTATGTATCTCGCTTCATTAATAGGAGAAAACCTAAAAAATAACGGGTTAACGGATGATGATCGTAAAAAAATTAAGCTGGCTGGCCTGCTGCACGACCTCGGCCATGGGCCATTTTCCCATTCATTTGAATACGCCATGACGAAAAAATTAAAAATTAATCATGAAGATGTAACAGAAATACTAATAACGCAAACCGAAATAGCTGATATCATTAATAGCCTAGGATTCGAACCAAAAGAAATAGCTGATATCATTAAGGGAAACAAACCTTTACTCAGTGACTTTATAGCCGGCCAAGTTGACGTAGATAAAATAGACTTTTTGTTAAGGGATTCATTACACGCAGGAGTTGATTATGGGCGTTTCGACTGGCAAAGGTTGATAAGATCATTTTATGTAAGGGAAAATAGGGGACTAATAGGTACTAATTCGTTGTACTCATTGGAATCTTTCTTAATAGCTCGCTTTCAGATGTTTAGAGCAGTATATTACCATAAAACTGTCAGAGCGGCCGATCTAATGCTAGAAAGGGCCATCTATGATCTATGGGATTACTTAGGGCTAGATTCATTTAATGCAAATAAATATTTGAATTTAGACGACTATTCAGCCCTTTCTTTACTAAATCAAGGAGCAAAAGATAAGCCGAACAGCTTAGGGGCTAGATTAATCAAAGGTATAATTAGTAGAGATCTAGTTAAAGTAGCATATGAAAAGCCAATCATGGGAGGGAAAGAGTCGATGATCAAATATACTCAAGCATTACAAGAAGAGATAGCCAACGCCGCGAACACTGATCAAAACGAAATTTTTGTTGACACCCCCTATTTGCCCGTAATTCCTTTATCACAATCGCTGAAATCAGAGGTTGATGTTTGGGATGAGAAAAATGGCAACGTAGTTCCACTTTCCACGCTCTCTAAAATAAGCAGCTCACTATCGGGATATTATGAGGCGTTAAGAATCTACACGTTCAAAGAAAATAGGGAAAAGGTAAATGAAGCAGCAAGAAGAGTACTTGAAAATGAATCTGAGCTACACTTTTAAATTTTCCCTTAATTGGATCCTTAAATACCAGATCTCTCAGTCTAGCAAATTAGATCTAAAGTAAGGAAATTTTTACGATCGGATGCGCGCAATTTACTTGAATTGATGCCGTTAATTAGTTTTACATTACATGAACAGCGGAGCTACTGATAGTTAAGCGAAGTAACAACGCACTTCTTTAGCGCTAAGATCCAGCATCACTGTTGCTGATCTTGCTACCTTATTCTAAGACCTCTAGCGCATCACCTGATAGCATTACCCTTACATTATTACCTATTGATAACGGATCTGGCTTAACGCGATGCATAAGCGGGATATCGGCCAACACACAACCTATTATGGTTACCGTATCAGCTTCCCTTAATACAATAGCCAAGGGAGCTGTACCCATTTTTTTCATGGCGTATATAACATAAGAGCCCACAGTACTCCCCTTGCCTGTAGGGTATATTAAAATTTTACCCGTTATACTTTCTCCCTTTATATCGCTATCAGGATCGATTACCCTTCCACTATTAGGATCAACACCTCCAAGAAAAGAAAGAGGGTACTTGGATACCAGAGTTCTTCCCTCCAAGTTTCCCTTCACCACAGGTTTACCAGAAAAGCGAAATTTCACTCACCTTCTAATTCTCCGTTAGCAAGCATAAATGCTACCACGGTAGGCTCAAGGCTGGGCTTTACGCCCTTTGATTGGGGCAAGTAGTACGACGACTTAACTGAGTCAGTTAGCACGCCCTTCTCAAATTTTGGAGAGGGGGAAAATACAGGGCAAGTGTCCTTAAAGATTTTGACGCCCTTGGCTCTCAACGAAGCAACCGCTTCTCTTGCCTCGGGATCACTAAGTGCGTGCGCCGAAGTAAAAACGTATATCTCCCCTTTAATGCGTTCTATATTCAAAAATAAACGCGCAAGATAAACCAAATCTTCTACTCCATATTGAGGGCATCCAAGGAAATATGCTTTTGGCAAGTCCCCCTTTATTGCCAATTCTACGTCGCGCCTCGCGCTTTCCTCTAATTCTTCTCCATCAATTACTATTTCATCAAGCCCGACCGGCTTTGCACCTGCTTCCGGCGTTAGGCGAGGCGCCAAGAACAAATCAGTAGGACCAAAAGTCGCTAAGGCGGCGGATATAGCTTTTAACTCCCCCTTGGTAGCGATTTTACCTAGTCCATCGATATATGGCACCCGGGCTTTTTCCCCGATTGACGCTATTTTTTTACCTAATAGCCCCCATTCCAGCGGACCCCGCGGTACTGGCGGCTCTACCCTCACAAGAAGTGTAGGCTCTCTATTTTTATCCTCGTGCATGCCATAGTTAGGCGTCATACCAGTTATTGCGGAAAATAGCGCCGAAGGACCGCCCTCACGGTTTGTCCTAATCCCCAAAATAGAGTTCCCGAAAACCACAGCAGAAGACTCAGCCCAAGCCACGTGATCCCCCCTCGAAAGGGATGATGACCAACTCCCTTCGTAAGGAAATGTGCATGAATACGTCGGGGTTACCCCCATGGCCTCAAGTGCTGCGTTAACCCTCGCCTGCTTCTCTGCAAAGTCTTTACTTACGCCCTGTTCATTCCACAGTTCCCTGTCCATGCCACAAGGATTTGAGCTCGTAGGAACTGCCACTTTTATACCTTGATCTGATAGTTCCTCCAAAAACGTGAGACCATAATCGCCCAGATTCATATAAGAAATACCCGATACGTGAGCGTTTTTAATGCGAACGGATCCTTCGGCGTCTTTCGCCTCGGCCAACGCAACAAGTACCTTTTCGGCAAGCTCCTTTCCATCCAAGCTAAAGACTAGTCAGCCCTTTTGTATTTATCTTTTTCTCTAATTGGGGCGGTCGCATCTATACCTACTTTAGTTGTCTCTCCATCGAGCGTAGCGGAAGGATCAAGGGTCGATCCGGTAGCCTTATTGATAATTAACAAACCTCTATCCGCCCTAAATCTCGTAGCCAAAGCCCATTCTAACTGCGAGGGATCGTACACATCTATGTCTTCGTCAACAATTAAGACGTGCTTTAAACTTGGATGCGCACCAAATGCAGCCATAATTACATTTTTTGCATCCCCGTCTCTCTGTTTGGATATCGATATCGCTGCGTGTAACCACGTGCCGCCCGCGGGCGTAAGGTAAACGTCTTTAACCCTCGGTACAACAGCTTGGGCCGCTTCCCTAATTTTAGCCTCTTTAGGCAATCCCATAAGTAATTGGTGCTCGATTCCCCCCGGATAAATTACGTGAAACATAGCTGACTTCTTGCGATAAAGCCTTTCTACCGTAAAAACTGGTTGAGCTCTAACACTATCGTAAGTTTTAAGCACGTCAAAAAAGGGACCTTCAGGGGCTAACTCATCCGGATCTATGTAGCCCTCTAACATTATTTCAGAGTCTGCTGGATAAGGAATTAAAAATTCTGGACTCTTTTTTAACTTAAGCGTATTACCCGAAAGCGAGTTCGCGACCTCGAGCTCAAAAACGCCAAACGGAGGAGATGATGATGATGCAAAAAGGTATTCGAGGGGGCCCCCTATAATGGCCGCAACTGGAAGCTTATCTTTACTATTGCGAGCTTCTTCAAGAATTTTATATAAATGCCTTGGGACTATCCTAACCGCAAATTTTCCCGCACCCAAGTATAACATGCGGTGAAAAGACGAATTAAAGATTCTCCCGTTACCTGCGATTACGGCAGCAGCCGTAATATAAGGCTTACCGTTATAAGCTGGTATATTCAGCGAAGAAACAGTACTTTCGATAACTTCTTCCGTGCTCGATTCTTCTGTCTCCCGGAGCGGTTCAGGATTCCTGATAGCCCAAACCAACCTTTCGTGTAAGGCCTTAATATCGGGCTGGTTTAAAATAAGGGCTATTTGTTGCCTGCTTAATATAACGTTACCTATTCTTTTTACGCCTTCGCAGGTTTCCATAACCGCTTTATTTCCGTCTTCCCTCTTTAGCTCGGCGAGGAATTTTTCATTGGTTACTTCGTTGAGCAATCCATTATTCTTTAACCAAGCGGCAAGAGCCCCAAAGTTCATTTTCTAACATCCTCCATCCCTTAACTGCGCACAGCTACGTACCCCTGCAATCACCGCCATTATTTGCAAGTCACGACTACTCTTATTTGCAAAAGAAAGCAAAACAATTGATAAGGCATTAACCTTATCCGGCTTAAATTCTAACGCACCCAGCCCTACGCGCAAATTGGCTACCACGATGA
>JAGDXE010000029.1:0-24166 GCA_023256375.1 Thermoproteati archaeon
TACCTCTGGCGGGATACCTTCAGCGGGAAGGTATTAGCTACGCGTCGTTGAAGCAGGAACCTCCGATCCTTTAGGGAGGAGAGGATGTCAGTTGGGGAAAAGAGGGGCCTCATTCGAGTACGAGATCTTGCTAGCGAGAGGCCCAAGGGATTTGCAGTACGAGTTCGTTGCGAGGATAGGGAAACCGCGCTCCCTTCCTTCTCCGGTCCTTTTCTCTCATCCCATTTATAGCACGTGGGCCGAGTATAAGCAGGGCGTAGATCAGGAGAAGGTCTTAGCCTACGCGCGGGACGTGGCCAATAATGCCTTTCCCGTGGGTACCCTAGAGCTGGATGACAAGTGGGAGGTTCACTACGGGGATTTCGAGTTTGACAGGAGAAAGTTTCCAGACCCCGCGTCCATGGTGAAGGCGCTTCATACCGCAGGCTTTACTGCCACCCTTTGGGTTTACCCTTTTGTTAACGTTGATTCCTCGAACTTTGACCTACTCGCTAAACAAGGCCTTTTAGTCGAGGACGCAGAAGGGAAGCCGCTGGGCGTAAAGTGGTGGGACGGGGAAGCTGGGCTGATCGACTACACTAACCCTAAGGCTAGGGAGTGGTTTAAGAGGAAGTTACTCGACCTTAAAGCTTTGGGCTTCGATGGGTTCAAGTTCGACGCGGGCGACGCGGCCTTCTTTGGGGAGGAAGCGCGCACTTACAGGAAGGTGCACCCCTCTGAGTACACAGACGTTTACATGGGCTTCGTGGCCGAAAACTTCGGCGATTTCGCGGAGACAAGGGTCAGTACCTTCGCCCAGCGCTTGGGGTTACTTACCAGGCTGGGGGATAAGGACTCAAGGTGGGGGCTGGATAACGGCCTCCGTTCGGTAGCATCCTCAACCCTGACCTACTCTTTGATCGGTTATCCCTTTGTGATGCCGGATATGGTGGGTGGGAACGAGTATAGAGATGAGCGTTGTGACGCCGAACTCTTTGTAAGGTGGGTGGAGGCCTCAGCGCCAATGCCTTCGCTTCAGTTCTCGATACTGCCCTGGAGGTACGACGAGGAGACGCTGGCTATTAGCAGAGAGTACGCTTGGTTGCACGTCGCCATTTCCCCCTACGCGCTCGAGCTGGCCCGCGAGAGCTCTGAGAAGGGTTTGCCAATGGTTCGCCCGCTTTTCTTAGAGCTAGACGGTGAAGGACTATTTGACATCTACGATGAGTTCATGCTGGGCGAGAGCCTGCTCTTCGCGCCCGTTTTAGATAGAGGAAAAACTGAGAGAGACGTCGTACTCCCGAGGGCTAAGTGGATTGACCTTTGGGACGGTGAAACATATGAGGGACCAGCAGAGCTGAAGGGGTACAATGCCCCAAGGCAAAAATTGCCGACCTTCATGAGGGCTGATAAGCCCTTACCAGAAGCTGTCTTGGCTGCCGTGAAGGGTCGCTTTCAAAAGTTGAAGCCCCTGTAAGACCAAGCGATATCTGCATACCAGTGCGGACAGAGTATTTGCAATCATGCTAAGTATATTACCTGTTAAGGGAAATTATACGCAATTTAGAAGGCGCTTGAACGGACCTTTTGTGAATTTGCCGAACCCGTGTGATAAGCGGACTCGTCGATAACGGAAAAACTTTTTATCGGCCAGACGGCAATAAAAGCATGGCTATTATTCAAGTAAACGATAGATACGCTCAAGGAGCACTTTTTGCAGACTGCCTGTTCTATCTCCATAAAGATGGTTCAGTTTCCTTGATAAGCGAGGGCAAGGGTATGGAGATGGCGATCTCAGTCGCGTTATCGATTGTCAGGTCATTTGATTCTAGGTCAGTGCTTGGGCCTGTAGAGACTTTTACAGAAGAGATAAACTTAGACGGAAAGAAGCACTACGTAAGTAAATTAAAAATAGATCTTGTTAGGAAGGAATAGTTCATCAAACGTACAAAATTTCACGCGAAATAAAATAGGTAATTTCCTGCCCTTATTTTTTTGGAGCCCTAAGGGCTTTTTGTGCGTCTTTAACGTTTATTTCTCCCGCGATTAGGTTCTCAAGGGTTTCTACATAGAATCTTATCAAATCTAATTCTCTGAGAGCCTTAAAATAGTCTTTTTGCGCTTTAATTATCCCGTTTAGAATCGTGAGCGATTGCTTCATGATTGAAATTACTTGTTCTTCTCTGCTCTTCTTATCCGCTTTTTTTGACATTTCTGCGTCTAAAGCAGATGATATCCCCTTCAACTCGCTAAGGATAACGTTTGTACTATCTAGTTTGGATTTTGCGATTTTAAAATAAGCCTCTTCTACCTCGTAGTTTTTCAAGGCTTCTTGTCTAACCTCTTTATCCGATATTTTTTCCGCATCGGCCTTTGACTTAGCTAATTGAACGCTCATATACGAAATTCTAGAAGATAATTCTGAAGCCGCCTTCTGCAAGTCGTTTATGTTATCTAAAATAGCCCTTGCTAGTTCTGTTGAACTGTTTAGCGACTGGGTGGCTAATCCCGTAGCGTCTTTTCCCATAAGATAAAAGCGCGGGAGTAGAAAAACCTATAACTTATAAAATGGGGATCTTGTTCGAAGATGCCCATAGAAGATCCAGAAAAAAGAGCGTTGGCCGAAAAAGCCTTGCTTAACTATAAAATATGCAGGCACTGCGGGGCTAAAAACCCCATGAACGCTACTAAGTGCAGGAGATGCCATTGGACTTTATTAAGGCCAAAGAAGAGTAAGTTGAAGCGTTAAATTACAGGCGGTTGAGTCGCCATGGAAATAAAAAGGACGCATTTGGCCGCTGAAATAACACCTAAAATAGAAGGTAGCGAGGTAGTATTGCTAGGTTGGCTTCACGAGAAGAGGGATCTCGGCGGTCTGCGCTTCTTACTGTTAAGGGACAGAAGCGGCCTTGTACAGGTTGTCGCGAATAAAAAAACTGCCCAGCCGGATTTATGGGAAGCGTTATCCTCTATTAAAAGGGAGAGCGTTTTGGCATTGGGCGGAGTAGTTAAGTCGTCTCCTCAGGCCCCTCGGGGCGTTGAAGTTAGAGTAAAATGGGTAAAGCCTTTAATTTCATCCGAGGATCCTCCCATAGATATCGTGGGAAAAACGCAGGCGGATTTAGACACGCGCCTTGATTATAGGATTATTGATTTGAGGAGAAGCGAACCTCAGGCAATATTTAAACTACAAAACACGATAACTTCTGCAATAAGGTCATTCTTGTATGACAATGGCTTTATTGAGGTTTTTACCCCGAAAATAATTTCTACTGCTACCGAGGGCGGGGCGAGCCTCTTTAGCGTTTTTTATTACGACAGGTTGGCGTATTTATCTCAAAGCCCGCAGCTTTATAAGGAGGCCCTTACATCGGCTTTTGAAAGGGTATTCGAGATAGGACCGGCTTTCCGCGCAGAAGAAAGCGATACCCTTCGCCATCTTAGCGAGATAACGATGGTTGATGTTGAAGGTGCTTTCATGGACTATAATGACGTTATGGGTTTACTTGATGGTCTAATAAAGAAGATTATTATGAACGTAAATCAAAATAATGCGGATGAATTGAAGGCTTTAGGACGGGATAAATTTACGATTAATTTTCCTCTCCCTAGGATAACTTATGATCAAGTTACAAGCATACTAGACGAGAAGGGAATAAGTTACGAAAAAGAAGGCGATCTGGGAACGGTAGAACTCAAGGCTTTATCGGAAGAGCTAAAAGGTTTTTACTTCATTACGGATTGGCCTACAAAGGCTAGGCCCTTTTACGCGATGCCAATAAAAGGTAAAGAGGATAGGTGCGAGTCCTTTGATTTAATGTATGGCTGGATAGAGCTGGCCTCAGGTGCAACGAGAATTAATGATGAGAGCATTTTAAGAACGAGGATGACCAGCCAAGGCCTCAACCCAGATGCGTTTAAAACTCACCTGAAATGGTTTAAGTACGGCATGCCACCTCATGCTGGTTTCGGGTTGGGTCTTGCTAGGCTGCTCATGGCCGTAAGCGGAAAAGATAATATAAGGGAAGTAGTGATGTTTCCCAGGGATAAGAGAAGGCTCGAGCCTTAGGCACGCTGGAGTTCCCCCCTATTAATTCATGAAGCAATACGCTAGCATATTGAGCTTTGTGTAGTTCAAATGTTAGGATGATCCCTTTTTTGTTTATTGCATAGGACTGATTCCTAGGCTTCATAGCGGCTTCCCTGTACCAACCGTTTACCCACCCCGGTATGCTCACGCTCAATTCCTTGGATATTTTTTTCGCTAAATCGAGGCCTAATCCCTTAACACGAGAACCAGGTACTGGTAAAATCAAGGCCTGATTTTTTTTAAGACTCCCTCCCTCGCTTATGCGTAGCTGGGAGTAGGCCGGCAGGCCAAAAACGTTTAGGGGCGCGACTAGGTCGCCCTTTTCCAGCGCGTCTAACGCTACCCCCCTCTCTAATCTATCTTTTAGGATAAGGTTAAATAGATAAGATTGCAAAGCTTGCACCGCCAAATCGGTTATTTTGCGCCTTAATTGAGGCTTTTGCTCTTTTATTTCGTCTGGTTCTTCGCCTCTTAGTATAGAAATTCCTATTTCGTGCGTGTAAGGCGGCGAGTTGCCAAAACGCTGGGGTCCAAAGAAATTAGGAAAAAGGTAGTCGCTGAGAAATAAATCCAATAGGGAGAGTTTAGTGTAACTACTTATTACGGCATTAAAGTGATTTCCCCAAAGAAAGTCGTGATCCAAGGGCTTGCTTACCCTACCTATAGGGAGAAAACCCCACCTCTCTCCAACTGTTTTTTTATCGACTTGGCCGTTAACGGCTACGTATTGGGAAGTAATGGCTAATGCATCTTTCAGGCCAGCATAGCTAACGCTCTTACCAATACTTCTTGATAGCTCATAGGTAGCTGTAATAGTATCTGTGCCCCATTTCGCTAAAACCCCTAACGTGTAATCTCCACCTCCAGCAGATTCGAGCGGTTGAGGGCATACGCGATGAGGGAGCAATATTTCCTTTACGACAAACCCATAAGGGCCAATAACGCATCCGCCCATCTCATCTTTCAATGTCCTTATTATTCCGATTTTCTCCCAGTACATACTAATCCCTATAGGAGTTTTAGGTTGCGCGTGAAGGGATCTAAGTTAGAAGAAGACGCGGGTCCTAATGCCGCGCAGGTAATCGAGCCCGCGGGTACCTCTGTTAACCCCATATCTGATATCTCGTGAACGGCTATTTTATTCGCTCTGGCTTCACCCTCAAGCTTCTTTAGTTCGGTTAAATCGCTTACTTTTACCACGATTTTTTTCTGTCCTCCATCCATCCACCGCAAAAACTCTTCAGTTCCTTGGGCTGAAAGGGCAGCCGCAACGCTGGCATGGGCTACTTGAACCGCAATTTTTCCGCATGACATCTTTAGATCTCTTCTGACGGCTATAACTAGCTTGACGTCATCCATATTTTATTGAATCTGTGGCATAAAAGAGGATCGCCTTAACCGATTCTCGCGCTCTTTGAAATCTTCAAAGATTTAGCGAGGGATAATTATGTGCGATGTTTAATAGCGAAATGCTTTTTTGCGTTCAATGTTTAAAACGCTTAGCGTGCTCCTCGCAAACCGCGTAACAAAATATACTTCTTGCGAAGTTGGGAACACCAATTTCATGTTGTATTGCTCTCTCGGGACGTGGGCGCGTTACCACGCGGAGTTAAAAAAGGAAAGATTTAGGGCTCGAACTACTTTAAGGCTGGTGAGGTTGTAAAGTAGGCCGGCGTTGTCGGGATAGGCGAGGGATACCTCGAAGTGGAGGCTATGCAAAGCGGGAAGAAGGCGTTTTAGAAGCCGTAATCTTTACCTCTAAGGGGGGAGGGGACTCCGCAATAAACATGAGGGGCATCGAGATGCTAAAAGATGGTATTAAAATACCGCGGGGCGCGCCCGTATTCTCATACGTGAAAACGCCTCTGGCGGGATAGCCCTTAAGACAGGGTGCGGGCCGGTACCGCTGGACCGTTAAACCTTACTTTGGGGTAGGGAGATCAGTTCGCATAAAGTTTATTTCTGTGCACTTGCTTAATAGTGGTGCAGGTTTTGGTTTATTATTCCCATACGTCATTAATGAAATTTGTTAAGCAGGAAATGGTTAAGGACGGTTTTGATAAATCAAAAATCGAAGAAGAGGTTCACATCGGGGATAGAAGGGTCGACGTAATGTACGTGGATGAGAAACAACCAATAGCAGTAGAGTGTAAAACATTCAAGCATACAGAGGAAGGATTAGCAGAGTACGCCCAAAAAAATCCCAAGCACCGTAGGATACTAGTAATGCCTCTTTTTTCTGCGGACGAGATTTGGTTTATTGGGGATCGCAGGAATAAAAAAATTATTAAGGTAATAGTTAAGGGCGACGAAAGTTCTTTAACGAAGAGCGCGAGGGCAAATGATCGAATTAAAAACTAATTTTTCTATTGACGGCGAGCTTGGTAGCGTTACACTAAGGAAAATTAAGCTCAAAGATAAAGACGCTATGATATCTGCTATAAAGCAAAGAAAATTGCCGTTAGTTTTAATATCGGATGGTTTTGCCCCTTTCTCGATACTGCTTTCGGCGGCCTATACTTTTATAGATTATAAAAAAGGGCTGGCCATAGCAAAGGATCTCCCGATGCAGTTTATGCTAAATTTAACTGGTACTCATCAGCTATCTAAAGCTGTAGAGGCGGCTTCTCCCAGATCCGACTCAGCTTACCTAATGGAAATGAAATTTGCCGCGACGGCTAATTCAAATGTCGAGTTGCTTGAAGGCCTTTATTATGAACTTGATTTTTCGATGGATTTTTCGAAAACAGAAGCCCTAACTATTTTTTCGGCGAGGGCAGAAGGCCGCAACTGGAAGTATAAAAAGCCGGTTTAAAGTTGCGCGTAATCGTGATTGGCGGTGGGCCTTGTGGGTTGCTTCTAGCGAGACTTTTTTCGTTAGAAGGTCATCAAGTAATAGTTTTTGAAGAGCACAAGCAAATAGGTTTACCGAGGCATTGTACCGGGCTGGTTTCGGAAAACATCTTTCAAGCCTACGGTATTGGAAAAGGCGAGGCTCACGTTATCCAAGATTTTTCAGCTGGAGAACTATTATTTGGAAGTAAAAAAATGCAAATCGGGTTTAAGCCGAAGGCACTGGTTTTAGCCAGAGAGGAGTTCGAGCTTGAAATGGCCCTTAAGGCCTCATTATCTGGGGCCGAGTTGAAGGTCGGACAGAAGGTCATTTACGCATCAAAAAAAGATAAAGGGTATGCGCTCAAAACGACGGATGGATTTCAAGTAAGTGAATATCTTGCCGACCTTGTGGTAGATTGCTCTGGGGCAAAGAAAGGTTTATCTGGTTTACAGTATGAGGTCGAGGGTAAAGGGCCGCGCTGGCCCCAGGTATACTTTGAGGAAAAAATGCCGCGGGAATACTTTTACTGGGTAGTTCCAGAGGGTGAAAACCGGTATTTGGTTGGTACGGCTTCTCGTGCTAAGACTAAAGAAAAGTTGGATACTTTTTTATCCAGTAGCAAGCTTAGGAACGAACTAAACGTTAGAAAAGTTTTGAGGGCGTTTGGGGGCTTAGTAGTCGTTGACCCCCCTTCGTCAGAGTTTTCTAGCGCATTTGATGGCGTTTTAGTAGCTGGAGATGCCGCAAATCAAGTGAAGCTCACGACAGGAGGCGGCCTGATTTTTTCTGCGGTTTCAGCTAGAGCGTTGGCCTCAGCTTTCACCAGCAATCAAGAAAACAATGGTTTTAGTAATTATGCCAAATGGTTTTATGCGCGCAAAAAAGAAATATACAAGTATCACTTTATAAGAAGCCTTTACTTAAATTTACCAACGTCGCTGTTTGAAAAAGCATTCGGGAAGCGCGTACAAGATTACCTTTACAGGCACCCCCTGCCGTATGACGATCATTCATCGTTTTTGCGTGAAGGGGCATTTGCGCTTGGCTTGGACTTGATCCTTCAAATGCTTGGCTTAGACGAACAGGAATAAATAAAAATGTAAGCGATATGAACCCATGGAGAAGACTTCGGACATAGCGGGTTTTTATAAATTATCTCAAGAAGATAGAATAAAGGTTTTAGCCGATTTCATGGGTATTGAGAGGGAGAGTATTCCTTTACCGGATTCCCCCCGCCCGCTTCCGCTAGAAAATTCTATCGGCTATTATCCGATAAATTTTGGCGTGGCTAATTATTTTCTTATAGATAGGAAAGATTATTTCATACCAATGGCTACCGAAGAACCCTCTGTAGTGGCTGCCGCGAGTAACGGGGCGAAAATGGCTAGAAGCGGGGGCGGGTTTAAGACTGGAGCCGGCGAGCAGTTAATGCTTGCTCAAGTAGTTTTAGAAGATCCTAAAATGGACTTGAACTTAGCCGAATTCATTGACGAAATAAATAAAATTGTTGAATCCGAGATGCCTTCAATAGTAGCTGCTGGCGGAGGCCTTAAGGATTGGCAAACCGAAAAAGTGGACAAATATTTAACGGTTAAACTATGGGTTGACGTTGCTGATAGTATGGGTGCAAACGCTTTAGATCGGTTGGCTGAATCGGTAGCCCCAATTTTCGAAAGCGCGACTGGAGGCAGGGCGCTTTTAAAAGTACTATCTAATAGGGCAGATCGTAGGCTGGCTTGGGCAGAAACATCCATACCTTTTGATGCAATAGGCGGTGAAAGCGTCGCTCGCTCGATACAAGAAGCTACTGAGTTCGCATTTATAAATGAGGATAGGGCCGTAACTCACAATAAGGGTATTATGAATGGGGTTATCGCGCTAGCTACGGCCACGGGGAATGATACAAGGGCAATAGAAGCGGCGGCGCATTCTTACGCGTGCAGGGGAGGTAGGTACAAGCCTTTGTCTAAGTGGAAAGTTGAGGGTGGCCTTTTGAGGGGTAGAATTGATTTACCGGTACCCGTAGGAGTAATAGGGGGAGGGGTCAAGAGTAATGAGTTGGCTGCCTTCTCCTTGAAGTTACTCCAAGTTAAAAGGGCCGTTGATTTGGGGAGGGTAATGGCCGCCGTTGGGTTGGCACAAAATTTGGCGGCACTGAGAGCGCTGGTTACAGAGGGCATACAAAAAGGGCACATGAAATTGGCGGCCAGAACGGTTGCTATGACCGCTGGGGCTACTGGAGATTTAATTGATAGGGTTGCCGATAAAATGGTACAAGAAGGCATCATACGCGTGGACATCGCAAAAAAGATCTTAGAAGAGTTACGCGGATAAGATTTAAAAGCGGTAAGATATTAGTCTTTATGGATTATTTGCTTTCTATTGCTGGTCTCAGTGGAATACTTATTTCGCTCGTATTGGGCCTTCTCATAGGGGTAATAGTCAAGAAGGTCATTTCGCTGGGCCTGCTTCTGCTTGCACTGGTTTTATTGCTGATGGCAGTAGGTTATATCCATCCATCATTCACCGCAAGCCTACTGACATATATGCAATACTATGGTCCTAAAGCTGTCGCAGACGCGCAAAAAATAGCGAGCCTAATTCCTTATTCCTCAATATTTTTCATTATCGGTTTTATTATCGGTGTATGGAAGGGCTGACGATGCTACTTTAAACTGCCAATTTATTGGCTAAACTGTACAGCGAAAGATCAAGTTTTTTGGGCGTTTCCCATGCTTGATTAATTGGCTTACTTATTATGTTATTGCCTTCGACGCCTACCATTTTTGCGCCCTTCCCCTCGGATATTAATTGAACCGCAGATTCTCCAAAGCGGTTGGCTAAAATTCTACTGGCCGCGGTCGGATTCCCTCCCCTCTGCATGTACCCCAGTACGCTGAGGCGCGCCTCATAATTTAGATCTTTTGCGATGCGTTCGGTGAGAAGGCGCGAATCACCCGCGCCTTCTGCCATAACTATTATGCTTGAATGCTTGCCCTTTCTTCTTCCCTCTTCTAGCGTTTGCTCTAAATCATCTACTAAGAAAGGTACTTCGGGTACTAAGATGATTTCAGCTCCAGCCGCTAGGCCCACGGAAAGCGCTAAAAATCCTCTTTTGCGCCCCATCACTTCAACTACGAAAACCCTTTCATGAGAAGTCGCCGTGTCCCTTATTTTATCTATAGCGTTTAACGCGGTATTGACCGCAGTGTCAAATCCGATTGTTGTGTCCGTGTTATTGATATCGTTATCAATTGTAGCTGGTATACCAACTACTGGAACGCCCGATTCCTTATTTAATGCCCAGGCCCCTCTAAAAGAGCCATCTCCACCTATGACTATCACGCCGTCTATATGATTTTTCTTGAGGTTTTCGCTTGCTTTAGAAATTCCCTCTGGAGTTTCCATTTCGGGGCACCTGATTGTCCTTAGTATGGTCCCGCCTAAGTTTATTATCCCGCTAACCGAACGGGCGTTAAGCTCTTCAAAGTCTTCTTCGATGAGCCCGCAGTATCCTCTATGTATTCCAACTACGTTAAAATCCATGGATTCGGCGAGCCTCACCACCGCCCTTATCGCGGCGTTCATGCCCGGCGCATCTCCACCAGTAGTAGCTACGGCTATCTTACGCATAATACTGTAAAGATTAGGGTTTTTACCTTTATCGGTTCAAATCTTAGAAGTCAGACTTTTAAGCGGTACAGAGTTAAACCTCGGCTGTTTGGGCTGGTAGCTCAGCTTGGAAGAGCACCCGCTTGGCGTGCGGGGGGTCACGGGTTCAAATCCCGTCCAGTCCATCGGAATTCTATTCCTTTGCGGCCATGAATTCCTTTTCTGAACGGGTGCTTTATTTCTCTCATTTCGGTTACCAAATCGGCTGAATCGATTATATCGGGATCAGCGTACCGGCCGGTGAGTACCAGCTCTACTGAACCTGGCTTTTTTTTGATTAAATCTAATATCCTGTTTTTATCTACTAAGCCCATGTGGATAGCCACATTTATTTCATCTAATATTATGACGTCCCAATTACCAGAAAAAATTTCCTTTTCAACTTTATTCAGGCCGTTTTCAATGGCTTTTAGGTAAGTTTGAGGCGGGTTACCGTCTTCAAAAATTATTGCGTTGCCGAGCGCTTTTCTCCGCTCCTCAGTGAGCTCGCGCTTCTTAATTATGAAAAATGGCATTCCGGCCTGTTGGAATTGCAGGTTAGGATAAAGCGGCTTCGCTCCTAAATGCTCGCCGAAGTCTCCGCTCTTCATAAATTGAAAGAAAAGTACGCGGTATCCCCTACCTATAGCCCTTACCGCAAGCCCTAGTGCGGCCGTTGTTTTGCCCTTTCCATTTCCCGTATAGACTTCAACCAGGCCGTTCTCCATATTGCTAAATCCCCAAAACTCTAACTGGACGCTTTTATTAAGCTGCCGGGGCCGGGATTCGAACCCGGGTAACCAGATTTCTTAGGGATCTTATGAGTCTGGCACCATGAAGCCAGGCTAGGTGACCCCGGCATGATGCTAGTCTGGGTGCTTATGAGCTGGTTTTGTGCCGACGTTTAACCGGCTAGCCATGCGGCGAAGGCCCGATCTTTCAGCCTCCACGTGCAAATTAGGACGCAGCTCACCGACGCAGCTCACCCTAGCATGATAATATGCGTAACTTATATAAATAATTTTGGGAGGTGGCCTCGCTTAACCCATCAGTAGAAGGTTTTCTCTCTAAAAAAACGTCGATCTCGACCGCGTTTCTGCTTAACGGGGGCTAAATGTACTTGAAAGCTTGGAAAAGGGCTTCGTCATCGGCGGGCGCGGATAATAGCGCCCCAGCTACTCTTGTAGCCCTTAAACTACTCATAAAGTCAGCGAGTTCAGATAAGGTAACGCTGGGTTGTCCTATTGAATCTAACAAATTCTTGTTTCTTTCAGTTGATATGAGGACGTAAACTATCATTTTATTAGTTGTTAGACCAGTTAAGTCTTCAACGCGATTTACTCTCATGGTTAAGAAAAAGTCCGCTTCACTCTTTAACCTACTTAATACTTTTTCCCGCGAATGCCTTAAGCTTATGAATAGGCCGACCTTAACGCCCTTATCTATGGTTTTAGTTATTTTTAAAGCACCCTCTGAATCCAGGTGATTTACAGGCTCGCCAAATTTGGGTGCATCTCCTATTGTGAAAGCTAGGTCGGCACCTAGAGCCTTTGCGGTTATAACCAGAGACCGTATAAATAGTTCGTTTACGTCAGATAGCCTTTGATTTAGTATGATCTTTTTGTTATAGCCGGCATCTCTCAAGGAGCACGCTATAGCAACCGGTAACATCGAAGGCAGCCCTAGCGGCGAGTGCGGTATATCGAACCCATCGTAATCCCCTAATTTAGCTGCCCGATCGCGCGTGCTCATAAGACTTTTCTGGGGTGTAAATTCTGCATAGATTTCCATAATAAGTTAACCTGCTGCTTTTTTAATTTTCCTAAGCGAGAAGTTTTTAGCTTACGCCATTATTACGATAGATGCCTAGGAAAAGCAATGACGAAAGGAAGAGAGAGAGGGGATATTTCTATTTTGATAGTCGTTACCTTAGAAAAACTCAGAGTTTTGACGATATAATTTCTATGGTATTTTCTGGAGTTCCGGCGTACAGAGAAATAGCGTCGTTTATAGTTAATTCCGTAAGGTACAAGGCGACTGAAAGCAAAAGAACTAATCCGTATTGGGTAACTACGTCCGAAATGTCTAAAATGATAACCGCTAGTTTAGGTTCATCCAGGAAACCTATGGCGTACAAAGTATTATACGAATTTTTGATACCTTATGGTCTGATAAGGAAGGAAGAATCAGAAAATAGATATTACTTAGCCAGGGATTTTTCGCTGGCGCTTAGAAAAATAGCGGATTCTTACGATAAATGGCTTGCGGGTTATTGAATAGGAAGCCCGTGAGTTTCTAGAGCGAACCACCCCGCCCTATGGATGGGGCTTCCCGCTTCAACGAGCCACGCCCGGAAGCCGATTAAGGCGTTTATCCGCGGGCAAATCGGGCGTGCCCCACCCTACCGCTACCGCATAAAATTATTAATAAACCTAAGGGGTCATTCATCCCCTCCCTAACGGAGTTCCGCCCCTTCCCCGTTAGAGTTAAAAAGTGGTCAATATCTGGTTACAATATCGGTTTCTACCCTGCCTACACCTTTTATACCTGCAAGCGCTTTTTCGACGGTTTCTGTCCCTCCCTCGGTTTGTTCGGGCATAACCACGTAAAGTACGAGGCATTTCAATCCGAATGCCATTTCCTCCTCATCCACTTTTCCTATTCTATGCCCTGCAGGCAAAACTTCACTGGCTTTAGTTTTAATATAATTAAGGTCGACATCGTCGGCTTCTGGGTAAACTTTTATGACGGCTAAAACGTTTCCTCCCAAATAAATCACCTACGGTCCGCTAAAACCGCAATTCGGGCAGACGTACTTTATGCTCTGCTTTCTGCAGCTTTTGCACCGCCAAATCGTATACGAACCGCAATTCGGGCAAAGGAATGATGTTCCCCTTTCTCCTGGGGGGATTGGTTTCCTGCACGAGTTGCATATTGGGAACTCAACCGTGATCGTTGGTTTTATCTCGCTCAATTTACTTTTAAACGGTCATTATGCTATAAGCTTGTCCATTTAAGCCGTAGCTGTGATTAGCGATTTCTTCATCGTGGTTTCCTGTAAAGGTAGGTACTGCGCGTTCGGTGCCTATCGCTGGTTTTTGTTGACAGCTCTTAGCAATACGCTAATTAGTAAGAAGGATTTAGTAACGCTTTAATTTCGTGCGCGGCAAAAATTAGGACGAAAGCGCGTCGCTAAGACGGGCGGCCTGAAAACATATGATGAGCCATTGCAGGTGCGATGCGCCGTCAAACCACTCAACCTTTTATTTGTAATAAAGCGAGTATTATGGAGATCCATATCGAGGTGCCTGTCAATCCCTCCGAGTCGCGGGAAAAAGTCGAGCAGACGTTGCTAACTTTTGTGGACCAAAAGTTAGTTGATAAAAAAATAGGAGAAGCAAGCATTGAATTACGGTCTGGTGACGCTCGTTCCTTGAGGCCTATGAAAGAAGCACTAAAAAAGCAATTGATAAGAGACGCGGCCAGGGCAGTTATGCACGCTGGGCTCAGAGAAGGTGTCCTCGAGTTCAGGTTACATAAGCAAGCCGCATTTGTAAAAAGAGTAAGCTTTGTTACAGAAGAATCAGAATCTCCGCTGGGGCCGATCAGGGTAACGGTAATCGGGTCTCAAGAAGAGCTTACGGGCCTAATCAAGTACCTTACAGGCGAAGAGCGAGGCATCCTTCGGGGTATACTTCGGCCCGTGAGTTTCTAGAGCGAACCACCCCGCCCTATGGATGGGGCTTCCCGCTTGGACGACCGACACCTGCCCGTACGCATCCCGCGCGGGCAAAGTAGTTCCGCGTAGATCCGGCCGCACTGGCCCTACCAGTCATAAAATTATTAATAAACCTAAGGGGTCATTCATCCCCTCTCTAACGGAGTTCCGCCCCTTCCCCGTTAGAGTTAAATATCCTTTAACTCAAAGAACTTACCCAAGGCCCTAGCTAGCGAGCGGGCTTCGCGCAGCTGCTCTGGGACATCTGCTACTAAGAGCGAACGATTTATAAAGGCTTCCGCGTCGCCTTGATCTATACCGTAAGATTGAACGTAAGAAATTATTGGGTTGTTGTTAACGCTAGGCCAAATTAAGCGCATGGGCTTGAGCGTAGTTAATGAGCTTAACTTTTTCCATCTTTCCTGCCAATTATTTAGGTGTCTTTCGAGCGCCGAATATACTGCCAACATATCGGGTTTTTCTTTTTGAAATACTATCACGGGAGTTTTTGTTTCCTGGAAAATTTTTTGAGGATTTACGAAATTAAATCCCGCGTGAACTATTCCGTTCATGAGTAGGACGTGCGGTTTTTTGCCTTGCTTTAAGGCTTCTAAGACTTTCTCCGTTCCATCGCAACCATCAACTTTAAAAAAAATCGGCTTAGAATCTGTTACAACGAAATTGTCAAACCAGACGAGCAAAATCAGGGCAATTTCGCCTACCCTACCCTTTTTTGAAGGGTTAAAATAACCGTCTCCCAAGGCCACTACTTTTGATATTGGGATCAAGCCAAATAATTCCCGTTTATCATATTAACGATATCGCCAAGTTGGGGGTCATCAGAAAGCGATTGCAGGATTCTTTTTGGCTCTGTTTTAAGATATATATGTTTAGTCCTACCCCCCCTTCCCTCGCTTATTAGATTAGCAGAAATTAGGTTGGACATTTCCAAGAAGTTTACCAGCTCCGTTAGTCTCCTTTCAGTGAGGCGCTGCCCCTTTATTTCGTTCATGATTCCTTCGTAGCCCGCGTAAAGCTCGCCGCTAGTCAGTTTATCCCTGCCCCTTATCTTACTCATTGCCATAACTAACAATAGGACTTTAGAATCGAAGGTTAAAGATTTTATTGCATCGACGATTCTATCGTTATCCAAAGATTCTCTGGCGTCCTCTACGTCATCTTTTGTGACTTTATTCTTTCCCTTTCTTTCAGCGATTTCACCGGCCCGCCTTAAAAGATCCAGCGATCTCCTGGCGTCTCCGTGTTCTCTGGCCCCTATTGCGGCGCAATAAGGTATAACGTCATTATCTAGGGCGTCTGGCAGAAAGGCCACTCTTGCCCTCTGCGAAAGTATATCTTGAAGTTCCTCGGCCTTATACTGTGGGAAAAATATTTGCTCATCATCTAATGAGCTTTTTATTCTGGGATCTAAATTATCACTTAATTGTATATCGTTGGTAATACCTATTATTGACATTTGCGAAGGATTTATTTCTTCATTCATTCTAGTTATTTGATAAAGAAACGAATCACCTATTTTTTTAATCATTGAATCAATTTCATCAAGAATTACTATGTATATAATATTTCTGGTCCTTAAAGCGCTAATTACTCTAGCCCTTAACTCGGCTACTGAGAGTCCGGTAAATGGCACCTTTAGGTTTATTCCGGATGCCATTTCCGCCAGTACTCTATAACTCGTATCGTTTTCTCTGGTATTTATTAATTTTACGGCGATCGGAATCGGCGTTTTTATCTTACTCGAATGTTCTAACAAAGCGTTTGTTACGTATTTCGCGACGGCGGTCTTACCAGTGCCCGTCATGCCGAATGCGAATACGTTTGATGGTCTTGATCCGCTTAACGCCGAGGCCAGGATCATACCCATGCCGTTTATCATGTCTTCCCTGTGAGGTAATTCCTTCGGGATGTAATCAGGCCTTAGGTAGGAGCGATCTATAAATATTTTTGACTTATTGGCCTTATTGAATATATCGCTTAGATCCATTTGTATGACCTCGGGCTTAGCCTACGCTTTCTCTTTTTTAATGCATTTAACCTTAACACCAAAAATTATAAAACTGGCGAGGTAGACTCCGCACCGTAAAGCGTTAAAATGAATTGTATCTATTACCCGTGATTGCAGGACTCTTAATTCTTGGAATATTCCTGTTGGCAATAGGAGCTTTATTGGTGCTAATTTCTGGCATGAGGAATAAAAGCGATGAAACGAAAGAGGAGCGCAAAGAAAAAGGGAATTTTGAGGGCGGCGTCGTAATACTCATAGGTCCATTACCTATTGTACTTGGCAAAAATCCTAAGATAGTTAAGGAATTGCTTTTGTTTGCCGGAGTATTTTTTGTTTTAGTTTTGGTCGTTTACTTGGTTTTGGGGTGGTTGAGCATTTGACGCGGGCAGAAAGCGTATTTGGAATTTTTCTGATTTTTGCTGGATTATTTTTCATACTTGTTTCATTGACGCCTCTAGCTAAGTCGAGCGGCGCAGTTATCGTATTAATAGGCCCTATTCCAGTATCCATGGGGTTCGGGCCTTTCGGACTGCAGTTGCTTGTTATAGCTTTGTCGTTGGCACTATCCTTTATGGTGATCTTAACGTTTTTTGCTCTTTTTAGAAAAGCAGCTTAAAAGTGGGGCTAGCCGGACTTTCACTACGGGGTTTTGAACCGGCGACCAACGGGTCGCTCCGCTCCAGGGCCAATTCATCCCCACGCGGGTCAAAGGCATCGGTGAGCCCTGGGGCCCGTCGCTCTACCTGGCTGAGCCATAGCCCCACCGTTATACCTTTACGCATAAATAAATAAGCGTTTATGCCTAACCTATTTGGTACTTCAGGTTTTCGCTTCACTTTTCCTGGTACGTTAACCTTGAATACTTTAGAAGAGATGGCTTACTCTTTAGCTTTGACGTTTCCTGATGTAGAAGGTGTAATAGTCGCTCACGATAGCAGGCTGACATCCGTTCCGGTATCAACTATTTTTTCATCATTGCTATCGGCCGTGGGCTTCACAGTTTATGACGCGGGCAGGGCGCCGCTACCCGTTCTGGCATTTGCCTCAGGGTTTACCGAGCACCCCTTGGGTGTAATGATAACGGCCAGCCATAACCCCCCTAATTATAATGGAATCAAAATATTTAAGAAAAAGTGGGAATTAACCAGAGATGAAGAAAATAAGATAAACGAAAACATGTCAGTTCGTCCGAGATTAGGCAATCCCGAACTGCCCATACCCGACGATGCTTTGAGCGAGTACTTAAAGAAGCTTTCTTCTGAAATAAATACTCACCTCGAAAAGAAAATATTGGTCGATGCTGGTAATGGCACCGCCGTTACGGCGACACCTGGTTTGATAAAGAAGGCCGGAGGAAACGTCCTCTGCGTAAATTGTGAGGAAAGCGGGTATTTTCCTGGTCGTCTGCCAGAACCCAACCCAATTAATCTTAGAACTACGCTGGAAATGGCCAGAAGGGAAGGCGTAGCTCTAGGCGTAGCTCATGACTGCGACGCAGATAGAGTAGCAATTTTCGACGGTAAAGGCGAGTTTTTATCTCAGACTAGAGCACTAGCGTATTTCTTTGAAAGGAAATTAAAGGAAAACAGGGGTGGTTTAATGGTAACAACGGTGGACGTGGGCATGGCCGTAGACGATATCGCGGCCCGCTACGGAGGGAAGGTAATTAGGACAAGACTCGGTGGGTCGCACGAAATAGCTATGAAAGATAAAAGTACGGTGATTTTCGGAGAGCCCTGGAAGGTTATAGATCCCGCTTGGGGGCCTTGGGCAGACGGCATAAGGGTTGCTGTAAAGCTTTCTGAGGACGTAATGGATAATGGCTCAATAAACGATTTATTCAAAGGCATACCGGATTATCCATATATAAGAGAAGATTTTAAGTTCAAAAAATGGGATCCCGAAGCGCTTAAGGCAAGGGCGGCCTCCTTTTTTGCCGATGCGATCTTGGAAGATTACGACGGGATAAAGCTGACCATGGATGATTCTTGGTTACTCTTTAGGCGTTCTGGCACGGAAGAAAAAATAAGGTTATACGCAGAATCTAAAAATTCTGAAAAACTCTTTGAAATTAAGAGGAGAGCCCTAACTCTGCTTAAAGAGCTTGACTTCATATATGTTTAGTTTTTACGCATAGCAAGAGGTATCCCGCTGCCTCTGGATATATTATAGTCCGCGGTTTAATAATGGCGTATTTAAGGTGCGGTAAACTTGCTTAGGAAATTATGTCCGCGAAACTGGGCGTGAATAATAGAGTAAAGGACAAGCGTATCGCTTAAGGATGGTAGGGAGGGTCAGAATTGGCTTACGGCAGAACCATAACCAAATGTAGTTTTCTAACTCGAATAAGCTTTTACCAGGCGGAAAAAACAGGATTAAAAAGTTGGGCTTACCGCGGATATCTTCTACTTACCGAGGACTTCCTGATAAACCCCTAATGTTTGCTTTGCAACAGCGCTCCAGGTGAAGTATTGGAGTACTCTCTTTCTGCCGTTTTCTCCCATGGCCTTTAATTCGTCGGGACTTGCTAGGGCTTGATTAATTGCCCACGCTATATCGTTTGGATCGTTGCCATTTACGTGATACCCGCACTTGTCTGGCCCCGAGGGTATTACTTGTTCCCTGAAGCCCACTACCCCCCTAGCCCCTACTATAACGGGTTTTTTCATAGACATCGCTTCTAGCGATACTATGCCGAACGGTTCATATATCGAGGGAAATATGCAAAGATCTGATGCCGCGTAATGCAATATTCTTTCTCTTTCCTCTACGAAGTCAAATCTATATATAACATTATTTTGTACTCCTAATCTAGCGGCTAGCTCTGTTAGATCCTTTTGCTCCTCTCCTTTTCCTAGTACTACCAGCTTAACGTTTGGATGGTCTTTTATAATTAGGGGCATGGCCTGTATCAGGTTCCTTACTCCCTTAACCCAAGTAAGCCTGCCTACAAATAACAACATTAGGTCGGTGTCTTTTATGCCGTACTTCGCCCTGATCGCGTCAGATTCGGATTTAAGGTATTTATCTGGATTGTACAGGTCTGGATCTACGCCGTTCCATACCACGCTTATTTTTGACTCTGGCCATCCATGTTGGGCTAAGTCATCTCTCATTGCGTTACTTACCGTTATTATGCGATCCGATTCATCTCTGGCTATCTCTTCAAGCTGGGTTACTACCTGGGATCCCCCTCCGCCGCTTCTACCCCATTCCGTGGAATGCACGTGAAATACAAAGGGGAGGGACGTGTTATTTTTAGTTATTACGCCAGCTGGCGCGCCAAGCCAGTCGTGGCCAGCTACCAGATCGAATTTATAGCTTTTTGCCTCAATTAGTTCATGCTTTAGTAGGTTGGCGGACGCTATATTATACGTAAATACATCAGCGAACATTTTTATTGCCGTACCCCAGCGTTTTAGATCTTCGGAAACTATTAATGGGAATATTTTTGTAGCATCTACTATCTTAGGCCTAAAGACTTCTACTCCCTTCATTACCTCATACTCGGCCGAATCGTCGCGGTTCAGAGTAAAAACGCTTACGTCGTGGCCTAATTTGATGTACTCCCTTGTTATGTACTCCGCGTAAGTGCCTAATCCCCCTACAAGTGAGGGCGGGTATTCCCAAACGAAAAACCCTATCTTCATAACTATTATGCTCCCCCTCGCATATAAGTGGAACGGGTCAGCTACTCCTCAGCTGAAGCTTCGGAGCTTGTTACTGGTCTCCTGCCCCGCTCGTGAGCGGGGTTTCATCGAACCGCAACGATTGGCTGGCTGACAACAGCCTGAAGTACTCAGATGTACCGAGCACTTCGATGTTTCTTGAGGCATTTAAATCTGCATTTAATTCGAAGCCACAGTTCTTGCATTTGAATACCGAACCGTATCTATTATCTTTATCTATGTACCCGCATCTTGAGCATTTCTGCGACGTATACTTCGGATTTATGTATACTACAATCTTACCTACATCCTCTGCCTTGTATTCTATGAATTTCTGAAGTTCCGCCGGAGACCATGAGCCAAGCATTTTCCTGAATTTCTTGCTTTGACCATTCTGTTTCATCCGTGCAGGATTTAATGCCTCAAGTGCAAATGCATCGTAGGGAAGTGAAACTATTTTCTTTGAAATCACATGATTCGCATCACGCACGAACCGTCTTTCTCTTCCGCTCAATTTCCTCAATTTACGGTGAGCGGAACGAGTGCCTAAGTGCTGTAGCTTCTTCCTCAAGAACTGGTACCTCCCTTTCACTTCCCTCAGATGTTTGCTGTTGAAATACATGTTATTCGATAGCACAGTAATGTTCTTTATGCCCCTGTCTATTCCCAATACTTTCACTTTCTTTTTCTTCATCACCTCCTTATCTGGAATTTTCACCTGAACCATTATGAATATCCTCTTTGACCTTTCGTCCACAACAAGTTGTGCATTTGTGTATTCACCTCTGTATCTGTCAATCAAAGGTGAATGCGCCACGGGATATATCAGTCTGCCATGCACTGTAGTGAGGGATACGGTGTGTGAATTGGGATAGAACTTGAATGTTCTATTATCATATCTTATTGTGAGCGATTTTCTCTTTATTTTCTTCTCAAGCTTGGTTGCCTTCAATGCTTCCGAAGCTGTATCCCTTGCTGTCTGCACTAGTGCGGATGGCAACGTAGGTATCTTTCCCCTTACCATCCTGTATGTCCCCTTGTTAAGCCTGTTTTTGTTGAATGTTTTATTCTCAAAACCATAGTCCAGAACTATCTGTGTTGCTTCTTTGAACTGCTTTGCTGTTTCAAGAAGTGTCCTGTCGTAAGGAAGCTTCAGTTTAATAGTCCTGAACATCTATTATTAGCATTGCAATATTATTATGTCTTTCCGTTGGGGGAAGTCCGTGTATCTCCTCTCTGAAGGTCGGAGTTTTACTGCTTCCCCCAAACCCCTAACTTTCCTATAAAGTATATTTTGCTAAAGGGTAGAATATTAGGTATAAAACAGAAAGCTTTTGATGATGCTAGAAAAGAATTCGAGCTTTGGAAATCGGCCGATCTAAGAGGTGCTTACCTGCAGCTAAGAGAAGAAGCTTATCGCGAGGCGCAAACAGATTTACAACGCTGGAAAATTGAACAAGAAGACAAGATAAGGAGCGATGCGCTTCAGCGCTCAAATTCCGTTAGGATTGGCAAGTCGTTTGAGCAGCTTATTCCAGTAAAAATAGCTGAAAATCTGGGTTCTGATCTAGAAGATTTTCGGTTCCTGGGCTCTCCTGTAGATTTCTTAGTATTTAGGGGCTTGTCAGCGGGAAACCCATTGGAAGTAATCTTTTTAGAGATTAAAAGCTCTTCAAATGCGCAACTTACAGAAAGAGAAAAACTAATAAAACAACTAATAGAAAGCAAGAAAGTCAACTTTATGGTTTATCGGAATGAGATTTGAACGAGTCCAATTGGCCTATTAGCTGATCCAGTTCTTCTGGATCCATTATAGAAAGCCAATCAATTACTTCTTTAGGTTGGGATTTTCCGGTTATTATATCGCGTATGGCCTCGGCAGCCTCTTTGGGCGAGGTAGCAGTAGTATCGAAATCGATTACTTTATCATGCCACTTATCGGACAAATTCTTTCTTATGACCCCAAGCAGTTCAGCCATTACGTTTTCACGAACCTTCGAATCGGGGTAGTTTCTACTTTCAAGGCGTTTTTTTAGCACAATCGGATTAGTCCTGAGTAGTATTACTCCGTTGGGTTGTTCAGATAAAAAAGAAAGGTCAATCCACTCTATTATAACGCTTTCGCCGTAGAGCCCGCGCGCTACCCGGTCAACCTCTTTCTCGTTTATTACAAACGATCCCGTCCGTTCATCAAAATAAGTATAAAGCCTTTTTTCTTTTATCACGTTTCCTAGTTCTATTACGGGGAAGTCTTTTTTCAAAAAAGATACTATAGAGGTTTTACCGGTGCCAGGTACGCCGCAAATAAAAAAAGTCAAATAACTTGCGCACTTTTTTCAGGCATTCTCTCCTTCGCTTCCGCCGCCAGGCCTGCTTGGAGGAGAGGGAGTTTTGCTCTTAGCGGTCATGATTACGTCGTCAATTCTTACTATTATACTAGCTGCTTCCGCCGCTCCGTGTATTATTTGTTTCTTCATGATGGCTGGCTCTACGACCCCGAGCTTAAACATGTCGACGGGCTTCGTCCCCTCAAGGCTGACGCCAGTATAGATACCGTCTGGGTTTTCGTGCGCAGCCCTGAGCTCTGTAAGTACGTCGATTGGATCTAAACCAGCATTTTCAGCTAAGGTCCTTGGAATTGATTCTACGGCATCAGCGAATGCCTCTACGACCAGCTGCTCTCTTCCGCCTATCTTTATTGCCTCGGCCCTCAAAGCCTTAGCTATTTCAGCTTCTGCGGCTCCTCCGCCAGCTACTATGGCCTTAACTTTGTAGACATCTGCTACGACGGCCAAAGCGTCTTTAAATACTCTCTCGGCTTCGTCGACAGATCTTTCTAAGCCGCCCCTTATCAATATGCTTACGGCCTTAGGATTAGCGCAGCCCTCCACAAACACCATCTTATCATCGCCTATTTTCTTTTCCTCTACGATCTCTGCCGTACCAAGATCCTTTGCTGATAAGTCCTCTAAACTGGTCACTATGCTACCTCCAGTAGCTTTTGCGAGCTTTTCCATATCACTCCTCTTCGCTCTTCTAACTGCCATTATTCCGGCCTTGGCGAGGAAGTGCTGGGCTACATCGTCAATGCCTTTTTGGCATACAACTACGTTAGCTCCAGAAGCTATTATTTTATTAACCATTTCTTTTAGCATGTTTTCTTCTTCATCAAGGAATGCCTTCATCTGGCTTGGATCAGCGATCCTAATTTCCGCATCTATCTGCGTTTTTTCTACTTCCAGTGACGCATCGATTATAGCAATTTTAGCGCCCTTTACTGTTTTTGGCATGGCTGGGTGAACTACCTCCTTATCCAAAACCACTCCGTATACTAGTTCGGTGTCCAATAGCCCCTGACCTTGTTTCTTAGTTATTTGTATTAGGTCCTGATCTACGATTACATTTCCGTCTCTTTCCTCTTTGATCTGTTTGACCGCGTCAACAGCAATTTTAGCTAGTTTTTCTCTCGCCTCACCATCCACTTTATTGCCTATGGAGGTTAAGGCGACCGCCCGAATCATATCCTCATCTTTAATTGGTATAGCGATCTTATCAATTACGTCCTCAGCTAATTCTGCGGCGCGCTGGAATCCCGAAGCTATTAGAGTTGGATGGATGTCCTTTTCTACTAAATTGGAGGCTTGAGATAGTAGCGCCCCAGCGAGCACTACTACGGATGTAGTTCCGTCACCTACTTCATCATCTACGCTTCTTGATGCTTGGACCATTAGCTTAGCCGCTGGATTCTGAATATCCATTTCCTTTAGTATAGTAGCACCGTCATTAGTGACGGTTATGTCGCCCAGAGAATCAACCAACATCTTATCCCTTCCCCTTGGGCCTAATGTTGGTTTTACTGCCTCCGAAACAGCAATAGCCGCTGATAAATTATTGCTTAGAGCCTCTTTGCCCGTAGTGCGCTGTGACCCTTCCTTGAGGAGCAAAACCGGCACACCACCAAGATTAGCTGGTATTACACTCATTAATTCCACCAATGAAAATAGTCCGATTCCTTATAAGTATTTCATGCCCGAGTTACATTCGCTTGAAGGCTCTAAGCGGCCATTAAAGGTCGCTTGGGCGGTTGCGCGGGCCGCGAGTTAAAACCTGATTAGGTTTAAGAAACCGTCGGCAGTTAATCCGAAGCTCATAGTCCGCTCAATTCCCTGGTGGTAGGGCGCCACGAAATCGCTCC
>JAGDXE010000029.1:24176-32848 GCA_023256375.1 Thermoproteati archaeon
AAAGCACTTGCTGGTCCCGCTCAAGCGGGGGGCCTTCGGTCGGCGGTTAATTCGCGCGATCACGGCCTTGCTGTAGCTTTGACGTGAAGCCTCTTCTCTAGCTCTTTTGCTAGTACTTTTGCTGACCTGCTTCTGTGACCGTCAGTAATTATCCACCTAGCCTTACTCTCGTCTACGTAGTAGAGAAGCTCGTTAAAATCAGCGTGATCACTCAGGCCTACCATTATAGTGTTCGCGTTTAAATATACAATCGGTTTACCGGCCCAGCCCGTTACGATTATTGAAAGATTTTTCCTGTTTCTGCGGACTGAAAGGGGCCATAAAGCGACGTACGGATTTTTTTCGCGTACTTCGTCGATGGCGTCTTTGCTCGAACTTGTAAAGTATTTTGGAAATTTTATTCCATATTTTTCGTATATTTTTGCTACTTCATAGCTTTTTTTATCCATAATTATTTTTACCCATTTTGGCAGCGAAGAAAATATCGATAAAACTTCTTGTAGCTTACCTTGAGAGGCATAAACGTCTACTGGACTCTTTGAAATGCCTTGTTCTACTAAATCTAATAGTAATACGTCGACGTTGACGTATTCTCTGACCTCTTCTGGTCTTCCATAGGTTGCCTCTATGACTAATTCGTCTGGGTGAAGTACGGGCGTGCCCTTTAGTTTAAAGTCTCCTGTAAAAGCATACGAACCCTCTTTTGTTTCAACAAAGACCTGCGAGGCCCCTAAAATGTGAGATGCGGGGTAAAGGAAAAGGCGCCCTCCGTCAAACTCTTGAGGTATTCCGTAATCGAGGCTCATCGGATTTTTTAGCTCACCCCTTATAGTTCCTATTAAATCTAGCGTGGGTTTTGTTGCCACCTGATACCTTCCTGTGGTAAGCCCGCCTAAGTGATCTGCGTGCGCGTGCGTAATCACGTGGTAGTTTTTCTTTGTTGCACCATCGCAGCCGACTTCTGGCCCGAGCTCAACTTCTCCGTTTTTTCTTACGTTTGCGTGCGGAGACGTGAAGTAGTCTAGGTCTAGGTCCAATTTTAATTTATAGGGCATCCCCTTAAAAATCCGACTTTAGGCGCGTTATACGTATATATACGGATTATACATATATACCATACTATATGCAGAATATTTGAATATATATGGCTAATATTTAAATGCAACCTATAACTTACCTCATGGATAAGCAGCCGCTAACCCTGAAGGTAGTTGCCATGGCAGTCGGTGCAGCGCTTTACGCATTAGGTGCGATGATTACGGAGTACACGGCCTCTCCTTGGGGAGTGGGTCAATTTAGGCCTGCTGTTATTATTCCCGCATTTTTTGCCATTTTTTTTGGGCCATGGGTTGGTGCGTTCGTCGCAGCCATAGGTACTAATACGGCTGCTATGCTTACTAACGGTAATATACTCCTCAGTTTGATGGCTGGCGTTCCAGGTAATTTCATTGGCTTCTTGATCTACGGTTATTTGTTGAAAGAATTTAGTTGGAGGAAGTTCGTTTGGGCCAGCCTTGTGTCACTATTCACTGGAAACCTGGTAGCGGGTCTTGGCGTTGTTGCTTATTACTCTATGTTTCTCAGGGGGTTGTCCATACTTACTTTAAGGGGCTGGGCTATTTCGTTGGGCCTTACCGCTTGGTGGCTTATTACGATGTTACCCTTTATGTATTTAGCCTTGCCCCCCCTTTTGCAGGCCAGCGCAAAGGCGTTTCCAAGCATGGCCCCAGCCGGCTTAAAGCTGAAAGGGCAAATACCTAAAAAAGATACGTTCATTTCCTTGTTTATACCGGGTTTGGTGCTTTTCGCATTCGGTTCCGTTTTGGTCTTTCACCCGTCGTTGGGGGTTTTCATGATGGGGCTTTATAGAAATGCATCAGAATTTGCCTACGCTTTACAAATAATGTTCATTGCCGGAGGTGCAATACTTATGGTATTAGCGGGAGTAGTGATAGCCGTTTCAGATAAGGTCGGCTTATCTTCTAGGCACTAAACAAAGGTTTAATTTTTAGGTCTTTATAGATGGGCCCCGATCTTGTTAGTACGCTTTCTTTAACTGAAAATTTATCTACGTAAAAATCTCCAAGATTTGCGCTAGTCAATTCGATGTTTTTTGCTGTGGCTCTCTCTCTAACTCTTGCTAAGGTTAAGTGGGGCGCGAATGGTTTCGGATCAAATGGTATATTATTTTCTTTCAGCGCCTGCCTAATTGAATTTGCTAATGCCACCATTTTGTCTCCTCCTCTTTCTTTCGGGACTCCAATCCATATTACGCGCGGTGTCCCTTTATTTGGAAAGAAGCCAAGGCCCGAAAGTTCGGCTGTAAAGGCCGCTTGATTTATATCATCCACTATTTTACATACTTTATTGACTTCTTCGGCGTTGGTCTCTCCAATAAAAGCCAGAGTAAAGTGAAGATTTTCGGGAGAAACAGTTTTAAGTTCTTGCTTGTTTTTTAGGCTATTTATTAATGCGGCAACCGAACGCTTAGCTTCTCCCTCGGGCAAATCAACAGCTATGAATACCCGCATAATTTTGTTTGATACTGGCTTAAAAAGTAACCTCTATAATGAAAAAGAATGCGCATTCTAGCCTTAACGGGAATGCCAGGAGCGGGCAAATCTACAGTCGCCTCTTTAGCTCTTGAAGATGGTATTCCCGTCATAACGATGGGTGATGCAGTAAGACAAGAGCTTAAAAAAAGGGGTATGGCGCCTACGCCATTTAATTTTGATCTTCTGACTAAAGGGTTAAGAGAAGAAAGGGGGGACGCGGTTATAGCAACGCTTACTCTCTCGCTAATTCTTGATCAGCATAAAGATAATGCCGAATTACTGGTTATTGACGGAGTAAGAAGTATGCCTGAGGTTTACGAGATGAAGAAATGGTCGTTTGTGAAGTCGGTTACGGTTATGGCCGTGCTGTCGCCGTTTAAGGAAAGATTTTCTCGGCTTTACGGCAGAGGGAGGGCGGGCGATCCGAAAAAAGAAGACGAACTAAGGAAAAGAGACGAAGCAGAACTTTCGGTCGGGCTTGGATCGGTTATAGCGCTAGCCGATGTTTTCGTCGTCAATGATGGCGTATTATCGTCTTTTGTTTTAGAAGCAAAGCATAGGTTGTCTAGTTGGCAAAAAAGCGATACGCGATGTAATTAACGGCCTTGGTGTGCAAATTAACTTAAGGGGACCTCAGCCGGCGAGGTCGGCGTATGGGCGTAGTTAATCTCCACACACCATTTTGATCTTTATAAACTAGGGTCGCCTTGTGCATTTCCTCTAAAATCTTTTTTTGGGCATCTGATAGCTGTTCTACTTCTTGTTCAGTTCTAGGGAGACTTGCTATTATGCCATCATAATAAGGTTTGTAAACTAATACTCTGTCCTCTTCCTCTCCAATAATCTTAACTAATTGTTTGTTTTCTAACTCCTTTATTTGTGACAACGGCTTTCTAATCCTCGAAAGTGGGTATGCCCCTACGTTTTTGATGAAACTTATAAAACTGTCTTCTTGCTGACCACTAGCCCTTGGCCCTTCGCTATAGCTTTGAGTGGGCTGCATTCTGGATTTAATTGGACTGCTAGGTATAGATATCCTTGGCCTTCTTGGGCCCTCTGGGTTCTCCTGGGGTTCTTCTAACGCTTCCTCATGGGGTTGTTCTTCTTGAATTGTTTCCTCCGGATTTTCTTCCAATGGCGTTTCGATTTCTTTGTGCGTAGACGGCTTATTAAGGGATTCCTTAATGGTAAGTAGTGTGTCCTGAATTTCGCCCAATCTTTCCCAAATTATGCTCATAGTGTCTTCTTCGCTTGAACCTTTTTGCTCTCCGCTGATGTACTTTATTACTTCGTCGAAGGAAAATTTTCTTCCCTCTTTAGCCTCAAGCTTTAGCCTTATTTGCTCTAGTACCGAATAAGTATCGTCATCTAGCTGAATTTCCTTAACCATAATTTATTGCTTATTTCTAAATATAACTTTATCTTTAAAATCTAGCTCGTCAGCCTGCTATAAAGGAATTTTCTAAATCTGACACCCTCCGCGCCCTAAAGGTTAAGGTTCCTGCTTCAGTGACGCGTAGCTGATACTTTGCCGCTTAAGGGCTATCCCGCCAGAGGCGTTTTCACGTATGAGAATACGGGCGCGCCCCGCCCTACTTTGGTTGTGCTGGCGTGCAATAAGCGAGCTTGGGGAAAAGCCCGCTTTGAGGGTCGGGGCTCCGCTACTTCCCCCAACCCTAACTTCCTATATTGAATGTTTATCTGATTAGTTATAGCTTTATTAATGTTGCCGCCAGCATCGACCTTATTACCACCGGCCATTAAGCAGCTGCTCTATCCAACGGCTGGTAGAGCCGCGGCGCTTAACCTTTAATTTGCGCTCCAAGCCTTAAGGCTTCAGCCTTAAGTAAGTTTAACGCTTGAGATGCCTTTTGCTCTGATTCTTCCTTTGATTCTGATGCATATTCGATATGTATGAGCATACTGGGCTGGTTTTCCGTTAAACCCGGATGGGTCTTAACGTAAAGCTTTTCATCATTTTTTACGAGTTTTTTTACAAATGGGGCCAGCGTTGCTTCATAAATACCTATTACGCGAAACTCTTTTTCGGCTACGAATAAGTTTTGCCTCTTGACCAGCACTGGAATTAAGTGTTTTTCAATCATGCTTTCCATTTCTGAGGGTACTCCTGGCAGTACGATTATTGTGGTGTTCCCATTGTTAACCTCTATCCACGCGCCAGGTGCTACGCCGACTGGGTTATCAAGTTCTTTGCATGGAAAAGGAAGTAGCGCCATTTTTTCTCTTTCTGGCGTGAGCGGCATATTTTCTGCGTGGGTTTTATTCAAAACCCATTGTAAAGCGAGGTCGTTCAGCTTTAGTGGAAGCCCTAGCGCTTTGCCTATGGCACTCATAGATATGTCGTCGTAAGTTGGCCCGAGTCCACCTGTTGTTATTAAGTAATTTATTTGCCTGCTTATAGCCTCTTTAACGGCCGCGATAATTTCGCTCTCTTCGTCAGCTACTACGGTGATTCTTTTTACGGAGATTCCTAAAAGGGATAGTCTTCTGGCGATATAAGATGCGTTTGTATTAGTGACCCTTCCGGTTAAGATTTCATTCCCTATTGTTAAGATCTCGGCCTTCTTAGCGCTCGCATTCGAAATTGTGCTCAATACGATTAAATAGCTATAATTCGAATATAAGCGTGTAGATCGCGCTTAAGTAGGGGTTAAATATCCTAATTGGATTGCATTATGGCCGAAGCAGACGTTAACTCCGTTTTACAAACCGTAGCAAGCGCGATAACGCCAAACGAAAAAGACGAACTGAAGATTGAAGAAGCTAAAAAAATTATTTTTAATCGCTTAGCACATATTTCAAGTGATTTTGTGCCTGAGCTTGAAGGCTCCGTCGCTAAGGGTACTTGGCTTGCACAAAGCCCGGAGCTTGACGTCTTCCTGCTTTTCCCCAAAAGCGTTTCCAGGAATTATATGGAAAATCGTATAATTGAAGTTGCCAAAACTGTACTAAGAAAATGGCAAATCAGCTATGCTGAACACCCTTACGTTAAAGGCAAGGTACTAGGGGTATCGGTAGACTTAGTTCCCTGTTATCGGGTCAGTTCTCCGTCTGAGATGCAGAGCGCCGTAGATAGGACCCCCTTTCATACTCGGTTTATAAACGAACATTTAACGGCCGAGCAGAAGCAAGACGTTAGACTGCTGAAGGCTTTCTTTAAAGGGATAGGAGTTTATGGAGCAGAGATAAAAGTAAGGGGATTCTCGGGATATGCCTCTGAGGTCTTGATATATAGGTTTGGAAATCTTGCAAAGCTTTTACGCGAAGCGTCGCAATGGAGGGGTAAAGTAAACTTGGGATGGGATGGAGAACCAGAAGCCTTAGGTTTGCCTGATCCCGTTGACGAAAAAAGGAACGTGACCGCCTCGGTTTCTTTGAAGAGTCTCTCAACTTTTATAGCCGCGGCTGGGTTCTTTTTGCGTTTTCCATCCGAGACATTCTTCTGGAGTAAAGGGTTTGTTGGACAGGACTTAAATGGTATTTTGGTTTTAAAGACCGGAAAGCCTAACGGGGTAGAGGATGTCTTATGGGGGGAAATATGGAAGGCGTCATCGGCGATACAAAAATACATGGGAACCCTCGGTTTCGAGATTTGGGATAGTTCTGCTTTTGCCGATGAACAAAACGTTTTCTTCTTTTATTTGCTTCAATCTCATGAAAGGCCGCCGTCAACACTAGTTTTAGGCCCTCCCGTTCATATGAGCGACAACGCCTTAAATTTTATAAAAAAATGGATAAATGATTCAAGCGTGCTTAGGGGCCCTTGGATTCACGATGGTAGGTGGGCGTTAGTTAGGTCGTTTGGGGGTTCTTCTGAATCCCTTCTTCGTGAAGGGCTTGATAGGGATTTAGGGTCGCTAGGATTGGGTGAATTTGAGGCCGAGTTTAAAAACGGTTATGAAATACGCGTTGGAAAGCGCACTTTATCATTATCTAGAAAAAAAAGTTATAGGCAGGCTCTAGCTTGGTTCTCTTCCTCTAGGCCTGGTTGGCTCTCTGCTCTATGAGCGGTACTTGCAAAACGGTTATATTGCTCGGATATAAAAACTTGGGCCTGTAGTCTAACCTGGTAGGATATATTAAGACCTAAAGCCGCCCTTACACGGCAGAGGTTCCGGTTCAAATCCGGACAGGCCCATCATCGACGGGTGTTTGGAGGTATGGTAAATTGCTCTCCTGGATTCAGTATTATTTCATGCCAGACAGTATAGTATTCTTCTCTGTACGGCGGCTTACACTTCGGGACGGGCGTGGGTTCCCCCTCCACGTAAAGGAAAACTTTTCCCCCATCATCGACGGAAAATTAACAAAAGGATGGGGCTGGTTGACGTAGACGTTGGGCGTGGCCGTCGCTTAAACCATTAGGTTACGTGGAAGCGACTTATGGGAAAACAAAAACTCGTCGACGTACCTTAAGTACACCTTACAGAGCCACTTAGTACTTCTTAATTTTATGGTTGACGTATTTGTACGAGTATTAGGCTGTCGCGTTCATCTATCGCGGCCTTTTTAGTCATTTTAGGCTTTGATATTCTCTCCGGCTATACGGGAGATGCAATACGGCTTCGCGATTGAGGTGACCGAAGGGTAATAACCCGTATCCCTAGAAAGTCTATAATTATGAGGAAAAGCGTTAAAGCCTACTCGGTAAAACGCAGCCTGACCTCATTGGGGCGCAGCTAGCCCTTTAAGAATTAAAAGTAGCTCTTCTAAATCTGTGGCTGATAATACAATCCCTCCCTCAATTCCTTGTGAAGGGGGCTCGATGTAAGCACCGGCTATTATTTTCTTTTCTTTAACGAGTTTTAAAGTGGGGCAATAGGGGTCGACAACATCTACGTCGATAACATCTGTGCGTAGCCTCTTTATTTTGCTCTGGATTTGGTTTGTAAGCGTTAAGTTCGTTGTCACGTTGTATTTAGCGCCATTCTTTTTAAGTTCTGACAATATGTAGCCAACGTGTCTAGATGCCCCATATGCGGGCTTCCCGATTCTAACGCCGTTGGCCGTTTTGATAATTCTCCCCTCAATTCCTATTATCATACTAGGGTTTGGCCGCTCCTCCTCAGAGTAGGCTACATTCATACCTACCTCAGGTACTAAGTCCCTAAGCCCATTAATGCGAGATAACTCCTTCAAAAAAAGGGAAAAACGATTGAGTTTCCTATCGAAGCTTGACGTGGGAAAACCGTAAAGGTTTAGGAGCGCACTTTTGTGTGGTTTTAGCCTAGCCCCTCCAAAATTAGCTATTTTTAAGGCTTGGAATCCTTTATCGGCTAGTTTGGCGATTATTCTTTCGCTATACCCCAAACCAACAACTGCGAGAGCCGTACCATAAGAAGGATCGGGTAAAGATTCCTTTAATTGCTGGCCTTTTTCAGTGAGAGATATACCCATCGAGAATTGATCTTGCAATTCAATAAGCGCTCCTAATATGCCGCCCTCTGAGACGTCGTGAGCTAGTTTTACGTTTTCGTCTTCAATCAAGGTTTTGAGCGCACTTACCGGAGTTAGCTCCTTCCAATTCACCGGCGCGTCGCTCAGCCCCACAAGCCAATTAAGCCATTTTGTTTCCGCGCCCGGATCCCCTATTAATATGATCTCGTCTCCTTCTGATGGACTATTTTGTTTTCTTATGATTTTACCAAAGGCCGTAATTGTCACTACGGGTAACTGGATCCCCTCATAGCATCCTGTGTGACCGCCAGCTAGTTTTACGTTAAATTCTTCCGCACTTTTTTCCACCTCTTTGTAAAGCGCCTTTGCGATTTTACATTCGCCTGGAGGAACTATTATCGTATCAGTGATGAAGAGAGGTTCTGCAAAGGACGATAAAAGGTTACCTATTGCATATGATGCGGCAAAAAAAGCAAGCGTCTTTGGGGGAAGGCCGATCGCGGGGGCCTCGCTTACGACGAAGCCTTTAAGGGCAGGTGCCGCATCTAAGTCTTTTTTTATTCTAATCTTCCCTATTTCCATACAAAGCTCTACTTTTGCAGATTATAAAGGATTAATTCCAAACGATCTTTGATAACCTTTAATGCCTTGAATAATTTGGAAACGGTTTTAATTCGCTCATTTTTGTACCCGGCGTTT
>JAGDXE010000028.1 GCA_023256375.1 Thermoproteati archaeon
GCCCCCTACGCGCCAAAGCGGTAGTGCTTGGGCCGCTATAAAACCTTTTTAACTCCTAGTACTACGCCATGCACTGATTCCACAATTATTTTATCTCCCTTCTTTATTTCGTCTCTTGACTCCGCGGACCATTCTTCCGATGCCACTATAACTACGCCTCTTCCGCCCCTAAAATCATCAGCCGCAATGCCAGTAAGGCCTACAATCCTATCGCTACCCAGTAATTTGGGTCTAGACTTCAATGCCTTTCTGACTTTATCTAGATAAAATACGCCAAACCCTACCACCACGGCTAGCAGCCCAAACTCGATGCCGGTAAACGCGGTAAAAAGCGGCGCACGGCTAAAGTAGCCAGGGGCTGCCGGGGTGGAAGGGCTACTCGGCGTACTGGGTATAACTACTTCCCCGTATATTAAGAACAAGGCTAAAAGAGATATTATCACTCCAGAGGCAGCGAAAAGGCCGTGACCAGCTTTAAGCTCTAAAAACATGAAAGCACCAGCTATACCAAATAAAATAATCGCGATCGGTGATGCGCCGATTATACCCATGCCATAGAGCCCTAGAATCAAAGATACGGCACCGACTACGCTTAGAGCGCCAGTAGGATGGTATAGATCAAGCAATATCGCGAAAAAGCCAAGGTCTAAAAGTAATGCATCGAGCGTCGAATTAGCTAAGTCGTATCTAAATTCGTCAGCAATACTTGGGCCTACAATAGAAATAGTTGCTTGCTTCGGGAGCACGCCATCAGACTTCAAATTAGCAATTAATTGCGATAAATTATACGCATAGCCGTTTACTACGTGGATCCTGACAGCTTCGTTCCACGTATACGTCAACCCGCCTTCTGTAGCGCTTACGTTCGCCGAAACCATCATACCAGCCGCGGTACCATTTCTCCCATGATCTGTAGCCTCTGAGGAAACCAGTTGAGCGTATGCGCCCATTATTTTTTGAACAACATACGTGGGTTCAGGAGAAGAAAATATTGGAGAAGCGCCTCCGAAACTAGAGCCATTCTGTAGGTAAATGTAGTTCGCAGCCTCAGAAATTAATGAACCGGCACTGAAAACCCCCGGAGACGTCCCGTAAACTATAAACGTCCCGTTATAGTTAGTTTCATAGACGTTAATCGCGTTTATCATATTCAGCATATTAGTAGAATCGCCTCCAGGCGTGGTAAGAATTAATAAAAATACGTGATCACCTTGATATTCGGCCACCCGAAGATTATTTAAAAGGTAATCTTGAGAGGCAGGATTTATTTCCATATTCATGCTCATGGCGTATACGCCGCCATCATTGGCTCCCAAAGCTGAAGCCGCAATCGCAAGGGCTAAAATCGATAAGGCAAATAGCCCAGTATACTTAAGCATAATTTAACTACACGTTAGAGCCTTTAAAACTAATTATTTAATTTAAAGGCAGGCCGATACAGTAACCAACATCAAATTAAGAATTATTGGCGGCTCTAAAGCTTAAGTTTAGGGCTTCTTCTCCAGCTTCTCATCCTTCTTGTCCGCCTAACCTTGCCATCAGTTTTTTGCACAACCCACGCTGGGACGGGTTCCGTTCTCCTATTAGCCTTAGCCAATCTAGCCTTACGGGCAAAGGGTTTATTCCTTCCCATTTTCTAACACCATAAAACAATTCTAAGATTAAAAGCCTTACTAAAACTAACCCAACTGACTATCCGAATAGGGCACCTAGTCCTTCGGCGGCTTCCTCTTCTTTCTCTTCTTTCTCTTCTTCTTTCTTTTCAGCAGGTTTTGGTGCCTCCTCGGCCTTTGCCTGAGGAGCCGCTGCAACAGTAGGTGCGGCCTGTAATGCAGTAGCGCTCTTCAAAACTTCATCAATGTTTATATTTTTTAAAGCGGCAACAGTCGCCTTTACCCTTATTTCATCTACCTGGATTCCTGCTGCTTCTAAGACTTTTTTTAAACTATCTTCAGTTACGTCCTTCCCTGCTTTATGAATCAAGAGAGAGGCATACACATATTCCATGTTAAATCAATAAAATTAACCCATGCCTATTAAAGTTTATTGGACGAAAAACTTGAACCGCCGGCCAAAAAATTTCTCGCCGCATGAAAACGGCTGCTTTTAGTGAGCCACCCCTCGGCTAGGGCTTCGACGACTTTCACCTGCTTGCTTGTATCACGGCCGCAGGCGGCCCCTGGCTAGCTTAAGCGGCAACTCGTAGGCCCCCTACGCGCCAAAGCGGTAGTGCTTGGGCCGCTATAAAACCTTTTTAAATTCATTAATTAATAATGATATTACCGCAAACCCTCTCAACCACAAAGAAATATTATTGCCCTGCTTTGGCATCCATGACCTGAACTTTTCTGCGTTTTGGAAAACTCCTACTAATTTTGTAACCGCATATCTTACAGGTTGTGACTACTCTCCCGTGATTAATGCGCACCTGTGACGTAACCGAAGGAACTAAAACGTTATGGCAAACGGGGCAATACTCTCTATTAAGATAGAAAGGCTTCCCAATGTTGAATTTTTCGCATATCTCCGCCGCTTTACTAATGTATGCTTTACCTTTGGGATTAGTGGCATTCTTCTCTCCCAAGTGTAAGTAGTATTCGACTACGCTGCTTACCTGATGCTCCTTTCTAGTCAAACTATTTTCTAATCTACGCGGCATTAAAGGCATACGATTCTGGCTTAATTGCCGATTAAAGATATTAATTATTAAAAATTAACCGTTATTCTCGCGTAAAAAATAGTTTAACTTTGTTCGTACCCATAGATAATATTATAGGTTTAGATGAGGCATTAAAGCCTAGCTTCAAAGAAAAGATAAGGGAGTTTCCCCCAACGGACTTTTATGCTTGCTGCGTATCTTCGCGTCGGAGTAACGTATAGTAGGGCACTCCAGAATTCACGCCCTTGAAAACGCCCCTGACGGGATACCTTCAGAGGGAAGGCATTAACCGCGTTTCGCTGAAGCAAGAACCTTAACCTTTAGGCCGGAGAGGGCGTCAGACGAACTAACTAGCCTACCCTGGCGGGCTTCAACTTGAAGCTTGGCCTGCCGCTTCAACAGCCCAACTCGAACCCCATTTTAAAGAGCTACCTCGCGCCGAAAAGAGCTTTGCATTATCGGCCGATTCGGTCGAGTTTCCTATTCGCTTCAATGTGAGGTAATAATCTATGGTCGCTTTCATCCCCCTGGGGGACAGCCCGTTTATGATTCTGAAATATTGATGTTTACCTGCGCACTATAATTTATGCCTACAACTAAAAGCGCAAAGAATCATGAGATATCCCTTTATACCAAATCAAGTGATTCTGGGTTGAAGGGATTATTTATAGTCATTGAAGGAATTGACGGGTCGGGTAAAACAACCCAAACTAAACTCTTAGCAGAAAAATTAAAACGGCAGAACTTAAATACTCTAGTGACGGCAGAGCCAAGCGATAGCCCAGTAGGAAAGCATATAAAAGACATTTTAAATGGCAACCTTAACGTTCCACCACAAATGCTAGCACTATTGTTCGCCGCGGATAGAATTGAACACGTATACTTCACAATAAAACCGGCGCTTGAGCAAGGCAATATCGTAGTTTCTGATCGTTACTATTATTCCAGCATTGCGTATCAAGGTGGTATGGGAGTCGATCAAAATTATATCCGTTGCATAAATTCTTTCGTAGTAAAGCCAGACCTAGCTTTTTTAATAAGCGTAGACCCATTATCAGCAAGAAAACGCCTTAAAGACCAAAGAAAGCAACTCCAATTGACCGAAGACGAAGAATTGCAACTAAAGGCATTTAAAATTTATGAGGAACTAGTTAAACAAGGAGATCTAATTGAAATAGACGGAAACTCATCAATAGAAGAAATTTCTAATAGCATTTGGGAGCTAGTAACAGGCAAACTGATAAAGTAAAAATCTATCATCCGAAAAGACGATTTCAACGCCAGTTAACATTCTTTACTTGAATTGCTATTCGGCAAGCTTTTACTCTGCCCTGAGGTATCGTTAAATGTGTTTTCTAGCGTCAAAAATTACTGCTTGGTTGATATTTATTCCAGTAACTTTTTTATGCAACGCCAAAAGGTAATACCATATGGAAAGCGAAGAAGAAAGACTAAAACTACTGGAATGGATGAAGAAAAGGCTAGAAGAGCTAGAAAATGAAATACTTGCGATTAAGGCTGCTATATCTTTCATAGAAAGCGCAAGTGGTCAAATAAACAACGAACAAAAAAACCCGCCTGAAAAAACTATTCAAACAACCGAAGCCGAACCCCCAAAAAAAATCGACCAAAAACCTGTACCTCAGCAAATGAACAATCAAGTTAACGCACAACCGAGTGAAGTGCCCACCACGCAAATAACGATTGGCGAAAAGAAAGTAGCCGCAATATTTCAACATGATAACGAGATGAAGGTAGACGTACTCGTCCCGTTAAGCCAGGATACCCCTCCTTTCAAATCGTTTTTTGTAGAAAAAGTATTAAAGGATTATGAGAAAAAGGATAAGATCAGAGAACAAGAGGGTCAAATGCAGCCTAACCAAATACTCACTTATGAAATAATTAATGATGAAAACAACAATATAAAACAAATAAAGATAAAAAACATAAACGACCAAAGAAGAATTAGAGAAATAATATCTACTATTCGTTGGACTATAGCAAGAATGATAGAGAAAGAAGGAGGATACTAGATCCCATCCAATTAATCATTTAATAATAATTATTTATAGGCCGGGCAACGCATATTAACTTACGTCATGTCCATCTAAAGGAGACCGTTGCTAGAAAGAGCGTTTTTGCTATCTATTAATTGAAGAACTGCTAGAGCTCCCAACGGCGAAACTAGTGCCGAAGCGCTAATGCTTATTATAAGAATTAATTTTATCCCGGTTTAACGTGACCAACGTCTTTGTCGGAGATCATTAATAAAAGCCATAGATAGATCGAAAGATTCGCATGCGTGGGGTTATAGAGCTTACGCTCTCCATGGCAACTAAAAACAGTAGCGGCATTATAACAAAACTAGTTACAACGATTAAGGCCGTCGGATTAAGGCCAAAGAACCCCCCTCCAATAGTAGACGCAACCATGCCCATGGTTAGTATCGTTATAGGTAAAATAACAAAGAGCGAAATAACGCTCTCCGTTAACGCCCCTAGATTTTCCAAAAATTTGTCGATTATTCCCCTTTTTTCTTTCATAATGTTTTCTTTTTCAGTCGCTATAAATGATTTCAGGTCAAGACTACTCTTAGTTCCCAAGACGAAACTGGAAAGAAAGTTAGATAATTGTTCAGAAGGCGATCTCCTTGCAGCGTTCATTAAGGCTTCAGAGGGGGAAATACCCAACAACTCAATTTCCTTCCTAATGTCATTCACCTCATCAACCCAAACACCGTAAATTTTTCTGTTAGTAAAAGAAGTTATCAGCTCTTTAAGTGGAGCGCCAGCTTCGACGTAGCTTGCGAATCTTTCAACTATAAAAGGCATTACCGCTTCTAGCTCTGTTTTTCTGCTAGACTTCTTAGAAGATATATAAAACATTGGAATCCCTAAACCCGTAGAAAAACCCATTAATCCAATCGAAGCGCCCATAACAAGGGCTGCAACTAACCTATGCATAAACGCGTAAACTGTAAATACGCCTACAGTAAACGCGGCAATCGATGATATAAATATTAATAATGACCAGAAAGCCAAAAAATCGTTTTCATCGACGTATATTCCCGCTTTCTTTAATTCGGGCGTGTATTCGCTTATTAAAGGTCTAAAAACAGAGGAAAAACCTGCGTTATTCCTAGCCCAATTCCCAAGCACTATTAAGCGCCTATTCCTTAAATTCGATTGTGGCTTTCCAGAAGCTACTTTTTGGTTTACCGTTTCAATTGGGGTGCTTTCATCAATGGCCTCCTCAGCTGAAGTTTTACCTTTTGGGGGCGGATTTCCGAACTCTAATGCAACGTTGATTTTCTTCTTAAATAAATTCCTTATTTTCAAAGAGATCCCTCTGATTGATTCGCGAGCCTAGCCTTTATCACGATTTCTTTCTTATTTACGTAATAGCCGCGCATTATAGAAACGACATCAGAGCGATTGTTTCTGTGAGTCTTTACCATCCATTTAAGTACCTCCGCTTTGTCATCTATATCTAAGTATATTTCTTTTAACTGCCTCTTTTCAGAACTGGAGATGGACTCTAATACTAAACTATTTCCATACTCCACAAAATCTTTTGAAGGATTCCAAGAGGCATAATTTTGATAAATCACTTTATTGCGTGAAGCCTCATGACCAGTTATCTCATCTATGCTACTAACTTTTCTCACGTAACCGCGCTTAGTTGCAACGCGACTAATATGGATGACCGATGAAACAGCTGGAATTAGTGAAGGAGACACGGAAATTGGTGGGCTTATTAACCTATTTATCATTGATTCTACCCCATCTGCGTGTATTGTAGTAAGCCCGCCATGGCCGGTCATTATAGATTGAAAGAATACCGAGGCTTCTTCACCCCTGATTTCGCCTACTACTATATAATCTGGTCTTTGCCTCAGACTCGCCTTTAGTAACTCAAAAAGCGTTATGCTTGACTGCTCGCCCTCAATACCTTTACTGTGAAGCGATACCCAATTTTCTCTTTCTAGCCTCAGCTCAGGGGTCTCTTCAATGGTAACTATTCTATCTTGGGGGTCAATAAAATCTAAGATAGCGTTAAGAAGCGTAGTTTTACCAGCTCCAGTAGAACCGATTACTACTAAAGATTTCTTTGACTCCAATAATTCCCAAATGTATGCAGCTTCCTTAGCGTCAAGAACTCCGTTATTTATTAAATCAACGATCGTTAGCGGTTCAGGCCTGAAGTTCCTTATAGTAAACGTTGAACCGCTACCCGAAACCTCTTTTTTATAAGTAATTAAGACCCTGCTACCGTTCGGCAATATACCATCAACAATCGGCTTGGCCAAGGATACATCCTTATTAGCCATAAAAGCTAATCTTTCAACCGTTGAATCAAGCTCTTCCTCTGTGTTGAAAATCACGTTAGTTTGTAATTCTCCGTATTTTCTATGAACCACGAATACTGGTATGGCTACCCCATTGCAAACCACGTCTTCAACGTTCATATCTTTAAGTAAAGGGGTTATTCTCCCGTAATCTATCAAGTCGCGGACCAAAAAATAATAGTATTTTTCTAGAAGCGTTTCGTTATACTTTATCTTATTATGCTTCAATACTTGAATTACTGCCTTCTTAAGCAAGTCCACCGATGCCGCCCTGTCCAGATTTACCTGATCTACTGGCACAACCCATTCTTCCAGCAAATATTTCTTCACTAGAGCCAACATACTTTCTTCATCAGCATTAAGGCGCGGCTCAAGAAGCTCATACAATAAACTATTTGTAATTGGTTCTCTTCTTATGCCTGCATATGAAGAGGGAGCCTCTATAGGGTAAATTTCGATATAATTCTTTTGTTGCGTAGAATCCCAAGACATCCTAGCCGCACCTCGCTTCGTAGTATTTCTCGGTTAAAACCGTATTATAAAGTATCTTGAGACCCACTATCACAAAAGTAAAAAACCGTGAAATTTAAACTTTTGCGTAAATAATCAAGTTATCTTTTTTAACTGACTTTGATACATTTCAACTAATTCTTGAGTTGTAGTGCTGTCTTCTGGAGACTTATCGGTTCTCCATTTCCCAGTAGCGCGCGGAAATCTAATAGCCAAGCCAGCCTCACCTCTTATTTTACCAAAAGCGGCCGTATGAACTGGGCTAAGAGTTATCTCCGCGCCTTTAACCTCAATGACGTATTTTGGTTCGAACCATATATCGGGCTTAATTAAGCTGTTTACGCGGGCAGGTTTTTCTTTAACAAGAGCGTCGCTTAATTTTTTCGGTAACGAGAACAATTCTTCATCAGAAAAACCGCTACCCAACTTGCAAACCGTGCAGAATTCGTCGGAAGCCTTATCGTAAGCGGCCAAAAGTAGCGCTCCGTACGTTCCAGCCCTCTTCCCCCTTCCATTAAACGCACCGACTATCGCTAGGTCTACGGTATCGGCAAGTTCACTCTTATAGTCTCTTTTGTACTTTATCCAAAGCCACCCCCTGGCCCCTGCTTGATAAACGGATGCCGTTGTTATATCCTTAGCCATAACTCCCTCGCACCCATCGCTTATGGCTTCTTCAAAGAATTTTTCAAAAGACTGTACATCCGAAATTATACTCCTCGTAGCCAATTTTACGGATCCGCTGCAATCCACTATTTCCTCGAGCCTTTTCCTCCTATCTAAATACGGGACGTTAGTAAGGTCTTCCCCGTCAAGGTACATAACGTCGAATAAAAATATGTTAGTAGGTATTTCTTCAAGAGCCTCTTCTACGCCATATTTTCTTCTTCTGTGCATCAGTTGTTGAAATGGCATTAACTCACCGGTGTTGGGGTCTACTCCTACTATCTCGCCTTCCACTATAGCCGCTTTGGCGCGCACGTACTTAGCCACTGCGTCTATAACATCCGGAAATTGAGGCGTTATATTTTCTAGCCTCCTGCTGAATAATACCACCCCCCCTTTTATTATATGGGCCTGACATCTCTCGCCGTCGTATTTATATTCGAGGGCCAAAGTTCCTCCAAGCTTCTCCATTACTTCTTCTGGACTTTGGAGCCTTTCAGCCAGCATTGGCCTTATTGGCTTACCAGGTGTTGGCTTCAAATTCTTCATCGCTTCTAGCCCCTCTCTGGCAAGCGCTTCCGCTACCATACCTATATCGCTTGTTAAATTGTAGGCCCGTTCTATAAGAGTCCTATCACCATCAGCGTAGAGATCAGCCAACGCGTCTAGAATAGTCATATCAGCCACGCCAAGCCTGAGCTTCCCCATAACGGTTCTAACCAAATATTTAGCCCCATTAGGCGTAAGGCCGCTTAAAAGGCCAGAAAGCCAAGCGAGCTTTTCGTCTTGAGCCCCTCCGCCGGAAGAGCGCGAGATTTTGTCCAGAATTGAATATATCTCGAGCACTGTAGGAGGTTTGGGCTGAAACAGCAATTGAGCACTTTTTCTCTTTAGCACTTCTTCGGCGACTAATCCCAGGTCGCCCACCTTTTCATATAAGTCGTCAATTTCTTTAGACTTAACGCCAGCGGCCCTAGATATCGCTTTGGCTACTAATTTCTCTCCAAGACCCATTTCTATCCCAGTAAAATCCGGATATAATTTCCCTAAAGTTAGGTAAGAAATTGCTGCAACCTCATCCTTATCAGCCCTCTTAAACATTTCAACTAATATTGAAGTCATTTCCAGGCGCTTGGTCGTAGATTCAATCCTTGAATAATAATCAGCGAGCTCGGAGTAAAGCATACCAATTGATTTGTTTCTTCCACTTTTAACTTTTTACTGACATCCTCTCATCCCTGAAGGATACGGTTCTTGCTTCAGCAATACGTAGCTAATAATACCTTCCCTTTGAAGGTATTCCGCCAGAGGTATCTCCGCAGGCGTAAATTCGGGAATACCCTTCCCTACTTTTACTAAACCTATATTGCGGATGTTTATCGCAGCGTTGAGGTCTCTATCGATGATTAGACCGCATACATCGCAGTGATATTTCCTATGAGAGAGCTTCAGGTCGTGCTTTATGTTTTCGCAGTTGGAACATGCATTAGAGGACGATTCAAATCTACCTACTTCAAGCGTTGCGTCTCTACATTCAGGTTTGTATTTTAGCGTCTGCTTGAATTGATGCCATCCCTGGTCTGCTATGCTTTTGGCGAGATGATGATTTCTTTGCATCCCTTGTACGTTCAAATCCTCAACCACCACGGTATCGTACAGCTTGGCTATCGCAGTCGATACCTTATGGTTGAAGTCTTTCCTCGCATCTCTGATCTGCTCATAGATTTTCTGCGCTTTCGCTATCCGCTTCTTCCTATTTTTAGAACCTTTCTTCTTTTTTGGCAACCTCCTATGTTCTCTCTTTATCATTCCTATGTCCGGTATAATACTTATTTCTAACCTCAAGGAAATTGCTCCACACAAATCTGCAAGACCCAAAGTGCTTTTCAAGAAGAATTTTCTAATCCTTATTTGGATATAAGCGCAATTTGAGTGTTTTTATCATTGCTTACACAATTCCAACGTTCCTTATACGCTTTTCATAATTCATCTCCTCCCTGAAGGTCGGAGCTTTCTTGCAATAGGAGATTGTAACTATTCAACCCTATAATTAGTCCCATTGTTCGCTAAGCTTAATTGTGGCTATTTATTAAAAATGAAATGTCCCTCTGGAAAGACATCGTTACAACGATGAAATTAATAAGAAAGCCTACGCGCAAGGAGTTCTGGTTATCAACGAGGATAACATTTCTTGGCTTACTAATAGTGGGGATCGTAGCGTTTCTAGTACACCTTCTAATGTCGGTTTTACCGTTATAGGTGACTACATTGCCATTCGTTTACGCAATAAAAATAACCCGCGGAAGGGAAGAAGAGGTTATGTCTGATTTATCGGATAAAGCAAAAGAAATTAATTCACGTGGTACCCCTCAAATATATAGCGTTACCAGTATACCTTCCTTGAGGGGTTATGTAGTGATAGAGGCGGCGAGTTTTGCTGCAATCGATAGATTAATAGAGGGGGATAGGTTCGTAAGAGGGAGAATAAAAGGGCTGGTAAAAGAAGAAGAACTCCAAAAATTACTGGTACCAGCTCCAATCATAGATCAGATAAAGGAAGGTTATATGGTGGAAGTTACGGGTGGATTATTAAAAGGCATGAAAGGGAAGATAGAATTCATAAATAAAACTAAGGGCGAAGTTGGCATTAGCCTGGTTGGCACCCCAAATGTGATGCCCGTGGTTGTGTCAGCAGACTCCTTAAAGGTGATATCGGCAGAGAGTAAAGAGGATAAAGGTGCTTAAAAATGGCAAAAAAAGTGTTCAAGTTCAGGGTTGACGCAGGAAAGGCTACTCCGGGCCCGCCGATTGGTCAGGCACTTGGGCCAACTGGTGTCAAAACGCCTCAGGTAGTATCTAAAATAAATGAACTAACAAAAAAATACATGGGGATGAAAGTTCCAGTTAAAGTAATAATAGATATGGCTACTAAGGAGTTCGAGGTAGAAATTGGTCAGCCATCTATAAGTTCAATATTGCTTCACGAAATAGGCAAGACCAACGGCGTTGGAAAACCTGGCGTAGCTGGCGAAGCTACTGCAGGAGACATCTCCTTAGATAACATAATAAAGATAGCGGAAGAAAGGGCCGGATCTTTTACAGCTTCTACGTTTAAGGGCGCAGTAAAAACTATTTTGGGTATAGCAGCTTCTGTAGGACTTACCGTCAACGGAAAAAAACCCAAGGAAATAGTAACAGAGCTCGACTCCGGAGCACATGATCAGCTTTTAAGCAAGGGCGAGATAGAATTTGAAGCTAAGAGGGCGAAGTGGTAATGCCTATACCAAATTTAGATGAACTAAAAGATGCGGTTAAAAAGGCAAGAGAGGAATCTAAACAAAGGAAGTTTAAGCAAAGTTTTGAGCTTATTATAAAGCTACCGCACTTTGACTCAAGAAAGCAGGAGTATAAACAAAATAAATCAGTAATACTCCCGCATCCGCTAAAGTCTACGACCATTTCGGTTTTCGCGGTCGGCGAGAAAAGAGCCATGGCTGAAAAAGCTGGGGCAGCATTCACCATGAGTAGAGACGAGCTGAATGCCCTCGCTCAAGATAAAAAGACCGCTAGAAAGGTAGCAAAAAGCTACGATTATTATTTAGCCGAACCTGAACTTATGCCGACCGTAGGTAGAGTATTAGGCCCCTTCTTGGGCCCTCGCGGTAAAATGCCAGATCCTATACCGCCCAACGCTGACGTACAATCGTTATTAGAAAGAGGCAAAAGGACGGCCAAGGTCAGAATGAAGGACCAACCGTATTTGTCCGTAAAAATAGGCGAGGAAGATATGAGCGACCAAGAAATCGCGGAGAATGCGCTTGCGATACTTAACGAGATAGCGAGAGATTTCAAAAACCCTTCTGTTGAAATAGGGAGCATAATATTAAAGCTTACTATGGGCAAGCCCATATCGCTAGGTGGTTGATATGCCAGCACAACAAATTTTATTAAAAAAGCAGCAACTTTCGTCCGAATTAGCTGCTAAAATAAAAAAATATAACGCGATAACCGTGATTGGAATTCAGGGCGTCAGCGGACGCATGATATCTGAACTACGGTCTAGGCTAAGGGGTCTGGGGGAAGTTACCGTTGCTAAAAACAGCTTGATAACAAGGGCATTAAATTCATTAAAAGAAGAAAGGGCCGATATCGAAAAAATCGCAAATTTAATTCGCGGAAGTAACGCAATAATACTTTCGGACTTATCCCCCTTCTTGCTTTCTTCTACAATCGATGAAATAAAGGGATCCGACTGGATAAAAGTAGGAGGAATAGCCCCTAACGATATAAAACTTCCTGCTGGAGACTTGGGTTTACCCCCAGGAGGACCAGCTGCTATATTAACTGATATGGGCGCAAAGATCAAGATCGTTAAGGGAACGATAAGGCTTGATGAAGATTTTGTACTGGTCCGCGCAGGAGAGAAAGTTAGCGCAGCCGTTGCTACTTTACTCATGGCCTTAGATATTAAGCCGATACAATTATCCTTTGACCTAAAAGGTGCTTGGGATGGTATTTTCATACCGGGTGAAAAACTTCATCTAAACGTTGAGCAATACGAGAAAGACCTTGCAGAAGCAGAAGCGAAGGGATTAGCGTTAGCCGTAGAGGCCGAAATATTTAATGAAGAATCCGCGCCCCTAATAATTCAAAAGTCTGTTAGGGAAGCCATAGCCCTAGCATCTACAGGTGGTTTCTACGCCCCAGACGAATTCGAGGCTGCCATTAGAAAGGCAGCTTCTTCCGCAAACGCCATTAAATCAATCGTAAACACTTGATTTTTAACTTCACGAATAAGAGGGCCCCTTTTATCGGAATGAGGATAAATTTAAATACGCACGCCTCAAAGTAGGGTATAGCGCCGCGCTCGGCCGCTTTCTCAGAAACCCTTTAAAATGGAGTTCGAGTTGGGCCGTTAAAAGCGGAACCCAAGCTTCAAGTTGAAGCCGCAAGGGCGGCGTAATTCATGGCGTTAGGCTTACAATGAAACCTAAAAACGAATGACGCGGCAGCTACTAAGCATACGTTAGGTGAACTACCCTCGCCTGAATGACGCGGGATTCACACTTCCCTGACCGAACTCGCTTATCCTTTCGATTAGGGGTTTTTCTCCCCGAGGGGCCGTTCCAGGCCGAGCGCAAGTATTCCTCACCGCGTTAACGCCCCTGTCCAGCGCAAGCCCGCATTTGGGGCACGGGACGAAGCGGTAATTCGTGAAGTGGGCTGCGGTTTCGGAGTAAGGGTAGCCCTTCTGCGGGCTATTTAAACTCTACATAAATTTAAAAACTGCGGACGCGAATTCATCCCACCCATAATGGGGCTCCTTCGTTTCTCCAGCCCCTTCAAATACTAAAACTTTACTTAAACCTATTTCGATTTCTATTCTTCTCTATTAGCCCAGGCGGCAACATACAGGGCAGAATCCTTAGGACCAGAACTTGGTATAAACGGAACCCCGTATTTTAAAGAGATCGCTAACAGTGAACTTCTAGGACCTACTTCTTCGCTTGCCAGAAGCGGCGGATTTCCTTCAATTATAAACACAGGCTTACCCATGGTCTTCATGAATATAGCTTCCTCAAATAGACTCCCTGAAGATAATAATGATACAATATTACTGCAAGCTATAACTTTTATTACGACGTCCCTAACCTTTATGTACTCACCGCCTAAATCCTCAAAAACGTACGACAAACCGCACGCATCAAGCTCCTTTGAAATTGGCGTTGATTTTAACCTCTCATCCAAAACGACTTTATTTGTTACTGGCAACTCCTGATTATTAAAGGATCCCCCTTTATCTATTTTTGTTTTTAGAGTACTATCGCTGGCATAATAGTCTAGGCTGCTTTTACTAGATACAGCGCTGTTTTCATCATTACTAATTAGCCTGCCCATCGCTCCCTCGCGCCTTAACGATATCCAATGATAAGTTTCATCGGCCGTACCTTTCGCGATTAACGTTAATAGTTTACCCTCCTTATTTCTTCCAGTCCGCCCTCTGCGCTGTATTAGCCTTATAGCGCTCGGCACGTTGTCGTAAAATATAACTAAATCACAGTTTTCAACGTCTAGGCCTTCCTCAGCAACTTGAGTAGCAACTAGCACGTTCAACGCCCCATTTCTAAAATCTTCGAGCACCTTCATCTGGTCCTTTTGAGTCATGCCTCTTTCATATCCCCTACTAGCTTGGCCAAGAAAAGGGGCAACCCTTGCGCCCTTAACGGAACTCAACAAAGAGGAAATTACTCTAGCTGTCTCCCGATAATGAGTAAAGACTAATATCTTTTTAGTTTTATCTTGGACTTCATTTTCTATTGCTTTTATAAGCACGTCAACTTTAGGGTGTTCTAAGCCGCGACCCTGCAATAACATCAAAGTTTTTTTTGCGCTTGCCCACGCTTCATCTCTTACCAAAAAACGTAGAGACCGAGTGGCTTCAGGGTTATTTGCACCTTTTTCTGTTTCTTCCATATAAGTCAATACGCTGCTCACGCCTTCAACTTCCAACAAAAGTTTTGCATGCCTAACCCTGATCGCGTCATTTAATAGTCCGTAAGCTATAAAAAGCGAGGAATCTCCAGTCCCAGAATCAATTTTTTGCCGTAGTTTCTGCTGAACATCCAATAGATACTTAGTTGAGATCCTATTTCCTCTAAATCTTATGCCGAACTGCGATAAACGCTCAATATACTTTTGGGATAGGATCTCGAACAGACCTGCCACCTCTTTTATTTCAGGCGGTAAATCAAGGACTACCCTTTCCTCTTTCACGTCGTTTACGTAAGGAGCGACGTCAGGACTTCTCTCATCGCGAGCCTCTATACGCTTTATAAATAGATTAGACAAAACCTCATTTAGGTGCTCTTTAGTATGGCCTGGGGAAGCCGTTAACCCCATTATCAGTGGTGCATCGCATTCCTTCATATACCTTGAGGCTATAAACACGTAAGGGTAGTCGCCTACAGCATGGTGAGCTTCGTCGAAAACTATTAAAGAAACTTGAGTTAGGTCATACCTGTAATCTTCTAAATCGTTCCTAACTGCTTGAGGCGTCATAAATAAAATCGAATTATGGTTCCATTGCCACTTTCTTGTATCTGGGTCAACCTCACCGGTCAAAAGCTTCATGTCCTCTATTTCAAGCATCGATCTAAATGATGATAAATGTTGTTCGGCCAGTGGGCGAGTTGGAGCTAATACCAAGATTTTTCTATCAGGAAATTCTTCAAACCTCCGCGCTGCAACCATAGCTGCAATCGCGGTCTTCCCTAACCCCGTTGGAAGCACAACCAGGGTATTTTCCTGAGAAGCCGAGCGATATATATTAAGCTGATAGTCCCTGGGGACTATCCCTTTTTTCTTCATGAAGGCCGGTAGCTTCGGAGCTTCTTGCACAAAAAGATTATTGAACAGCTTTTAGCTGTTTCGACGATAATATCACGAAATTAAATTTCATAAAATTTTAGGGAAGCTGGAATTATCATCGAACGCGGTAATGGGTACTCTAGACCGTCTAATTTCTGACCAAATTCCACCCACTTTACAATTTCTTTTTCTGAACCCAGAGCGGCCAAAAGTATTATTTTTCTTCCCGGTATAAAAATACCGCCGCCTATTTTATTCTCAAGTTCTTCCATTATATTAAACGCGTCAGAAAAATTCATAAATCTTCCCTCCTCGGCCTTAACGTCCATGAGAACTAGAGTATGTAAATCTCTATTTAAATTTTCTTGAACTAGAGTATAAGGAGTCTCAGGAAAATAACCGTATTTTTCATCTGGAAACACTAAGGTAACTGGAGGACCAAAACGATAAGGATCAAGACCAGAACACGATGGAGCTAAAGAGAACACGGATATACCATGAAATACCTTTGTTTTTATACCAAGTTCTTGCGCTTTTTTCCTTAGGCTAATATGCGTAGTAAATATGAAGGGATCTCCGAACACTAAAAACGCGACGTTAAAGTTAATCGCTTTTTCAAGCAATACACTACCGCTTTCGTCCTCTATCTCCTTTCTATTCAAAAGTTGCACCTTTTTACGTGTAATCTTTTCTATTTCACTTATAGTTAAGAGATCTTCTGGATTTGTGTATTTTTCGGCGTAAATAAAATCGCACGTTTTGAGCGCTTCAATTAAACCACAGGTAAAATTAATAGGTCCCCCGATACCCATTCCCCCGATTATCAGCACTAATAAACCCCGTTTATTTAAACTGAACCGTTATTAGCTTTAGCCCCGCCCTGCAAAGCTGAAATATCTCTTATGGCTTCCAAAATCTCGGAAATTAAAGCCAAATAGGAAGACATATTTTCCGGGTCTTGATCTAAAGAAGAAGTTAGCTGCTGAAGTTTTTTTAGCAAAATATCCTTAGTTTTATTCAAAATGTAGGGCTCAACCGCAATAGTTTCGCTTTCTCCCTCCTTTAAATAGACCACTGGAAGATCGCAATGAGGGCAGATGACTTGTCCGCTCCTAAGCTTAAAAAGTGGTGAACCGCATACTGGGCATGTATCAGCAAGCATTATAGCCCCAGACTTAAGCAGGGTTGCCATCTTCTTTATATCCTCATCATTTTTCATAACTAACTATAGGTGAGGAATTTAAAGGTAGTTGGGCCTTGTTCAAATGCAACTTAAAGCTTTAGTGCGCTAGTCTTCGGGATTGGTGGTGGCCGCCTCAATTGCTCGCCTTATAATATTACATTTCTTGTAATGATGCCTCGGCTGGCTGGAGCTCTCCTTTTTTAAACATGCCGAGCACTTCTGTTTCGTTAATTGTTGGTGCGCGTAAAACCATAATTCCCTCGCCTTTGAGAGCAGACAACATACCCTCTCCGATTTCCCTTACTATTATAACTTCTACCCCTCTTGATTTTAGCTCCTTTGCGAGCTTAAGGCCCTTTCTTCTTTCTTCTTTAAGAGTGGGGTTTTCAATTAATTCTACCTTCCCAGTTTCCGTATCGATTATTTTTATTAAAGGGGCAGTAGCCGCATGACCTCTTATAGTATTATCGCTTTGCTCTAATAACGCTACTATCCACTTACCTGAAAAGGACCCCGGCTCTACGTGTATTGAAACGTAAGAAACTGATGGTAGCTTATCCTTTATTTCTTTTTCGACGACATCAGCTAATTGATCTGCTTCCTTGACGGAATAACTTGGCGGTGCTTCTAAATGCATTTCTACAAAATAGTACGGGCCTGCTGAACGAACGCGTATTTCGTGTAATCCTATTACACCATCAACTTTAGACACGACGTCTTTTATGCGCGTTGCCATATTTTCATCGCTAACGTCAAGAAGCACAAAAAACGCACCTTTTCCTATTTTGTAGGCTTCAAATAATATGTAGAAAGCGACCAATAAAGCAGCCCCTACGGCAAGCGGCGTTATAGAAAGCCACTCCCCGATAATACCGAGTATAACGACCAAAGACGATAAAACGTCCTGGTAAGCGTGAGCGCTCTGCGCCTGTATCGAACCCAGCTTTACGCCTGGAGAGGCCTTAAGATACAACATTAATAAATAACTTCCAGCCATAGCTGCGCCTTCAACCGCTATAGGTATCCACGGCTCTTCAACCCTAAAAACTCTAAGCGAATCTATGCCAATTTCTATAGCGGCCAAACCAATAACTATTGCAACAATTAGTGATGCCATATTTTCGAGCTTATACAAGCCAAAAGGAAATTTGCTGGACGGCGGTCTCTCAGCAAGAGCGAGACTAATGTAAACCATAATAGCCATAAGGACATCCGAAACCGAGTGAATCCCGTCAGCAAATATTATTACGCTTCCAAAAATTACTCCGCTTAATAGTTTAGCAACTGCCATAATAGAAAATACGAATACCGATACCAAGGTCCGCCTGCGGCCTTCTTCAAACATTGCATAATTATGTCGGATTAGCGATATAAGATTTTTCTGGTACGATATTTGTTAATCACGAGCGACCGTCTACTACACATCAAAGTATAACTGAAATTCCAAAGGGTGCGGTCTTATGGAAACTTCAAAATAATCTTTTAGCTCCCATTCTATAATTTTATCGATCAAATCACGACTAAATACGCCCATTAAATAATCGCTGTCTGATTGAAGCGCTTCCACTGCTTCTTTTAAGGATCCTGGCAAGACCCCAATCCCCTTTTCTTTTCTTTCATCTTCCGTTAACTCATAAATGTTTTTATCTACTGGATCACCTGGATCTATTTGCTTCTTGATACCGTCAAGCGCGGCACACGCCATAGCTGCAAAGACCAAGTAAGGATTCGCCGAGGGATCCGGAGGCCTGAACTCCAATCTTTTCTCGGCGTAGTGATCAGCCCCTCTATGATAAACTGGTATCCTCACCGCAGCCGACCTATTCGATTTGCTCCAAGCCATATAAACAGGCGCTTCATAACCCGGTACTAGCCTCTTATAAGAAGAAGTAGTAGGTGCAACAATCGCCGCCAAGGAACGCGAGTGCTCTAAGAGGCCACCAACAGCATATCTCCCTAATTGACTGAGTTCCGCGTATTTATCCGATCCATCAAAAAACGCATTTGTAGATCCATTCCATAGCGAGAAATGGACGTGCATCCCAGAGGCGTTATCGCCAAAAATTGGCTTGGGCATAAACGTAGCGACCAAACCCATAGATTTTGCCACGTTTTTAACTACGTATTTAATCGTCATAACAGAATCCGCTGCTGGCACCAAATCATCCCTTAATATGTTTATTTCAGACTGGCCTGCCGTAGAAACCTCGTGGTGGTGGGCATCGCATACAACGTGGAAATTATCTTCTAAGTAAGCAACCACACTACTCCTAAAATCGTAAAGGGAATCTTGCGGCGGGGCCGGATAATAGCCTTCTTTAAAATTTATCGGATAGCCCACTCCGCTCGAAGACCACGGTGCCTCTCTCGAAAATATCTCATAGCTTTGTCCCTTATATGGCTGTAGCGTATCCCAGTTAACGCGGTCAAACGCAAAGAATTCTAATTCAGGGCCCCAATAAGATGAAAATCCCTCGTCCGCTAACTTAGATTCTGCCCGTTTGGCTACGCTTCTAGGCGCGCCATCAAAAATTCCCTTAGCTTCCTTAAGGCCAACGTCGCATATGAATCTTACAGTTGATATTTCCTTAGGATACCAAGGAACCAGAGCCAAAGTAAGCGGGTCTGGGATTAGAACCATATCAGATTCATCGATGCTCGTAAAACCCTTAATAGATGATCCATCAAGTTTAGGTATACCATTTTTAAAAGACTCCTCATCTAAAGCGTGGGAGGGTATTGTAACGTGTTGCAGCCTCCCCGAAATATCTGCGAACTGCAAATCAACGAACCTAAATTGATGGGCAAGCTGTATCGCTTCGCTTAAGGATGGCTTATACGGAACTAAAAGACCGTCTTTCAGATCATATGGCATGTATTATGCCTATGGGCATATATAAGCTTTCTGAATATAATTGATAATTTAATCATATATACGAAATATTATTAAATATTACTTGATGCATATGAAATTTTGTTTGCAATCATGGCAGCAAAAGCCCCAGCAGCAATTCCTCCATCTATATTTACAACCGCCAGCCCCATCGGGCACGCTTGCAACATCGACATTAAAGCTGCTTCTCCTTTTCCGCCATAGCCATAACCCGTAGAAGATGGCAGCCCTATTACCGGTAGGTCAACTAATGAGGCTACTATAGCCGGTAACGCGCCCTCCATTCCTGCGACTACGATTAAAACCTGTATTCCATCATTAAGCATCTTCTTAAGGGGCGTAAACAGCCTATGAATACCTGCGATGCCAACGTCATTAGCGGTTTCCACGTAGCAGCCCATTTCCCTTGCTATAAAAGTTGCCTCCTCAACCAATGGAAAATCCGCAGTACCTGCAGATAAAACCCCTATCTTACCCCCTGTCGTAACCGGCGAATAGCCCTTTCTTCTAACTACAAAGCACCTCTCTCCAGGAATCACATCAAAAGAAGTATTCAATTCTCTTAAAGCTTGCTTGTGCTCTTCATCCATTACTCTACTGATTATAGCAGAGCCAGTCCTATTAGCCATTTCTGCAGCCAATTCCGCCGTTTGCTTGGACGTTTTGCCCTCGGCCATTATAACTTCGGGTACGCCCCTTCTCGAAACCCTTTCCAAGTCTAGTTTAACGTTTTCGGCGATTTCGTCTATATACATCAATCTGATAATTTTTTCGGCTTCATCAACGCTCAAACTTCCCGACGCAACCTTCTCAAGAATTTCTCTCATTAGATTATAAATAATTAGCGGATTAAAAAATTTAGCGGCCTTACGTTTACAATCGATAGGCTTTATCTGCAAAATGAATAATCTAGGTTTCTGAAAGCCTCTCCTCTAAAACCGCCGACGAACCAACCCACAACTGCAAGTCTTATCCCATCGTGTGGCCTTACAGAGTCATTAACAAGAAGGCTACGAAGTAAGGGAAGAAATGAATTGCGCGTAACGTGCAAATCAAAAAAAGATATCGCGTACGCGGAAAGGCATGCGGGGCAATGCCATAGCAAAGTCAACAACTTGGCCTAGAATGTTCCTGTAGCCCTGAGTTTGGGTAAAGCGTCCAGGTCGCCCGCGGATAGGGACGCGCGCAGCGGGCGCCGATACCGGGCAACACCCGTAGCAGGAATAACCTCGAAGCCCAAAGATTGAAATGCCGCAAGACGTTTTTCGACCGCTAAGGGGCAGCGAGCAAGAGCAGAATCTGCGGCGCTTTAGCTAAGAATACGCCAAGCGATCTTTGACCGTTTGAACCCCTATAGGTACTTCTTGATTAAACATAACAGAGTACCTATTATAATTTATGTACCTGAAGATCTACTGGAAAAGAGGTTAGATCGCGCATATATAACGGAATTAATGATAGTACTATTGAGTAAAATATGCATTATTAAGATAGTTTATAAGTAAACGTAATAATAATAATGTGAACAAGCCGCAAAGACTCATGGGTGTTGACGTAAGCGCTGGGAATATCGTAACCGCGACGGATGATATTTCAAGGGGAATTGCCGATAGGAACTGCGCCCTTTGGCCAATAAACCAATATTTCAACAAAGAATACGTAAGGTTAAAATCTATAATCGATCGGCGGTTTCAGGCGCATAAGCTAACGAGAAATGAGGGGAAGCCCTTCATAAATATGAATCACAACACAAAGGATATTATGCATAAGATCAACAAAGCCATAGTTGAAGGTGCCTCATTTAGTGGTATAAACGCAATCATCGTAGCTCATTACAATAGGTATAAGCAGTCTGCTAACATGGGGAGCAAAAACAACCAGAACTCCTTGAAAACGCCTTTCAACACGCTGATTCAGCAGATCAGATACAAGGCTAAAGAGGCAGGTACTAACGTAATTCTGGGGGAAGAAGGTTATCCAAGCAAACGCTCGTATTTAATCAACAAGGCGATGGAACGCTGTGAAATGTACGTGGGCAAGAGGGTAGAGCGTGGCATATTCAGCTCTAAAAATGATATATTCATCCAAGCAGATCTCAACGAAGCATGCAACATAATAGGAAAGGCAGTCCATGAAGCGTTTGTTGATATGATAAAGGGTATAAAGTCGTACCCGAGGAGTTTAAGCATCATGGAATCCGCGGCGTTGATAAGTTCTAAAGGTGGATATTAATATGGCTAACAGAAACCACGATTTGATAGCGTATTTCGATTGCTCAACAGCTGGCGTTTCGGGAGATATGATATTGGCGGCGCTGATCGATCTAGGCGCTGATGCGAAAAAAATAAATCAAGTCGCTGAATTTGTAAAAGATGCCCTTCCCGGCGTCCACTCAATAAAATTCGCCGTAACTGACAGCTTTACGAGAGAAATAAGGGGTAAAAAAATCGATATGAGTATAGATGAGGAGCTCGTGTTTGAAAAAGATGAAACTGGGCATCCGGAAAGAGAAAGCTCAACCGTACTGCAAGCCATTCTCAATACGTTAAACCATTTTCAAGCAAGCGAAGCGGCAAAAAAATTTGCCACGGAAGCGTTTATGAAAATAGTAAACTCTGAACGCGAGGTTCACGGACTGCAAGGAGAAGTAAGGCTTCACGAGGCATCCTCTGCGGATACGGTAATCGATTTGGCCGGAGTGGCTTTAGCTCTACAGGACTTAAGAGTATTTGAAAGCGGTAAAATATGCGCATCTCCAATTGCGCTTGGAGGCGGCGATTTTGATTTTTCCCACGGAATAATGGGATCACCTGCGCCAGCAACAATTAAGATACTTAGTTCATCTGGCATACCTGTTATTATGGGGCCATACGGATACGGGGAACTCACTACACCAACGGGGGCGAGCATAATAGCAACTTTGGCTGATCCAAGGTGCAAAAACCCTAGCTTTATTATTAAAAGGGTAGGTTACGGCATTGGCCAAAGGGACCTCGGCAGAAGGGCGTCTTTTGTCCGTATAATAATCGGAGAAGAAGAAGCCGTACAAGAGGTAGTTCAAATAGAAACTGATGTAGACGACGCTACCGGAGAAGTCGTTGGAAAGGCCATCGAGGACTTAATAAATAACGGCGCGCTTGACGCTTACGCCATTCCAACGATAAGAAAAAAAGGCAGGACCGGCCTCCTAATTAAGGTATTATCAGATAAAGGGCATGAGCTAGATATGGCCTCAATTTTAATGCGTGACACAGGTAGCCTAGGCATACGTTTTTGGGACGTAAGGAGACAGGTCGCGAAAAGGCAGGTTAATAAAGTTACGGTAATGGGAAAAACAATAAGGGTTAAGTTAGCTTGGGATTCCAAAGGAAAACTCATAAGCGCTAAACCCGAGTTCGACGATATAAAAAAGTTTTCCGACGAACTTAATTTACCCCCCGCCATATTAAGCAGTAAGGCTACCTCTGAAGCGCTTAAGGGCTATGAAGAGGAATCCGGGAAAGATATGCGTGATCGATGATCCTAACTGAGCCCCCCTTTCGTGAAAATCGTTTATAGTTTGTAAATGAAATAAGAGAAAAGCGCTAGCCTTTAAGCTACGCATTAGTTTTTACAAAATGAGCGTTAAAACCGTAATATTAGTAACGGCTGACTGGGATGCCCTAAAAACGTACGCTAGAAAAATATGCCAAAATGCGGCTTCTCAAATCGGTGCCGAGTACAAAGAATTAAACGAGGACTGGAACTTTTTAACAAATTTTGGAGAAAAAGACGAATTTGGAGGCGTTGAAATCCCACAGGCATTCATTGAAACATCCGATAAAAAATACATTCACGTTATGACTAAGGTACCCCTAAACGATAAGGGGCAACCAGACCTTCAAAAAGGCGTAGAACTATTTTTAGAAACCGCAAAAAACGCTAAGTAAGCTGAATTTCTATATAGACTGAATCTGGAACCTGAATCCTCATTATTTCCTGCATTACCCTTTCATCAGCATCTATATCCATAAGTCTTTTATGAAGACGCATTTCCCAGTGGTCAAAAGTGTCTGTTCCTTCTCCATTAGGGGCTCTTCTCGTAGATACCTTAAGGTATTTAGTCGGCAAATATATGGGGCCTGCTACCCTAACTCCCGCCTTAGTTGCAACGCCTTTTATTTCGCTACACACCGAGTCTACATCGGTAACGTTAGCGCTCCAAAGCCGCACTCTAGCCTTCTGGGCCATCAAGCCTTCACCTGAACCGGAGCCGGGACGACGTCAACTACTATACCAGCAGCTATAGTCCTACCAGAATCCCTTATTGCAAACCTTCCCAAAGGCGGAAAGTCCTGATATTTCTCAACAACCATAGGCTTTATCGGCACCATTCTAACTACGGCAGAGTCACCCTGTTTCAAGAAAGTCGGCTTTTCAGGCAATGGCTGACCAGTTCTCGGGTCTAGTTTACTTACGATTTCTTCAATCCTGCAAGCCACAGTAGCCGTGTGCACGTGTACCACGGGCGTATAACCAACCCCAAATGAAGTAGGGTGATACAACACGAATATCCTAGCGGTAAACTCCTTGACCACCGTTGCAGGAGTATCGAGCCTAGAGGCTACGTCCCCCCTTTGTATATCTGTCCTGTTCAACCCTTTAACGTTAAAGCCTATATTGTCTCCAGGTATGGCTTGCTGAACTTTAGTATGGTGGGTCTCTATATCTCTTGCCTCACCGACCTTATTTGACGGAAGGAATACTAAGCGGTCACCTATCTTAAGCACTCCAGTCTCTACTCTGCCTACTGGAACCGTGCCAACTCCTTGAATCGTATATACATCCTGTATGGGTATTCTAAGCGGCTTGTCCAAAGGCTTCGGTGGTTCCTCCAACATATCTAACGCTTCAACCAAAGTGGGGCCGTTATACCACGGCATATTAGAACTCTTCGTAGCCAGATTATCACCCTTCCAGCCAGAGACGGGAATAACGGGGACTTTATCCGCTTTGTATCCTATCATGGAAAGTAATTTTGTTATCCCAGTTTTTACTTCATCATATCTTTGCTGAGAATAGTTAACTGAGGTATCATCCATCTTATTTATAGCAACTATTATTTGATTTACGCCCATAGTTTTAGCCAGAAACGCGTGCTCCCTAGTTTGGCCAGTTCCACCAATACCTGCCTCGTATTCACCTTTCTTCGCCGATACAACTAAGATCGCTGCGTCCGCTTGGCTCGTACCTGTAACCATATTTTTAATGAAATCCCTATGGCCAGGAGCGTCAATAAACGTAAAGAAGTGCTTGGGGGTTTCAAACCTCCAGAAGGATAGATCGATAGTTATACCCCTATCCCTTTCCTCCTTCAATCTATCGAGAACCCAAGCGAATTTATTATCTTCTTCTCCTTTAGCCTTAGCCGCAGCTTCGATCTCTGCCATCTCTCTAGGATCTAAGGAACCCGTTAGATAAAGCAGATTTCCTACGATAGTCGATTTACCGTGGTCAATATGCCCTATTACCACCAGATTAAGGTGGGGTTTTTTTAAGAATTCGGCCCCAGACACACATTATCACCCAATCAGAAAATATACTAAGTTGCTTTTAAGCCTTAACGATAACTTTCTTAGGCTTGCTTCGTAGCCCCTACACTTATCATGAATACGTTCAGGCCGGTTGACGCCTTTAAGAAATCGTCTAAATTATGCGGGACCAAACTACTTTTCCCCTTGATCGCGTAATGCATTGGGACCACGAATTTAGCGCGCAGAGAACGAGCTAAACGGGCAGCTTCTTCTGGGCCAATCGTGTAATAGCCTCCTACTGGGATAAATAAATAATCTGCGTCGCTAACGGCCGAAGCAGTTTCTTTGGGCAGTACTGAAGTATCGCCCAAGTGAACAAGCTTCTTGCCTTCTACCTCTATTAATATCGCTGAACAATCGCCTCTTCCTGGACCGTGGTCTGTCTTATAAGAAGACAAAATAAAGCCGGGAATTAATTCTTCTTTTTCTTTACCTATTCTGCTTACTCCATCAAATATCTTTGCGCCCGGAAAAGGTTCTACGTAATCGTGATCGGCGTGGTGATGCGTTATCGCAACCCCATCGATATCCGATATAGCTACTGGAAAATCCCGCAGATCAAGGTCAAAACCTTCGAAAGCCCCTCCCTTGTACGGATCAACTATTAGCCTATGGCCATTGCTTTCAATAACAAAGCATGAGTGACCCAAATAAGTTATCTTCATTGCAAAATATAAATTGTGGCGATTTATAATTTTAACTCGTGGACAAACTCTTTAAAATCCTTATGCGCCCATTCGAAAGCCAACGCATTAAATCCTAAATATCACGCCCTGAATTAATAACAAAATGTTTTTCATACCAACGCAAGAAGAGCTCAAAAGAGGTGAGGTGTCCGATCTTTACTTTAAAATGACCGAACAGGTACTGATTGGCGCCGATAAAAACCCTACAGTAACTATGGAGGTGTTCACAAAATCGCTGCCAGATCCATATAATTTTGGCGTAATTTCAGGGCTTGATGACGTAGCTTCGCTTCTCGAAGGCGCCCCTATTGACGTTTACGCTATGGATGAAGGAAGCATTTTCTTTTCGCAAGAGCCAATATTGGTCATAAAAGGGAAATATTTGGATTTTGCTACGTATGAGCCCGAAATCTTAGGATTTTTATGCGAAAGCTCAGGGGCGGCTAGCAGGGCCGCTAGGATGAGGTTAGCTGTAGGCCCGGATAAGGCCTTATACGCTTTCGGGACCCGCCGTTCCCATCCCGCGTCGTCGATAGCTAAGGAAAAAGCCGCCCTTGAAGGTGGATTTGACGGTACATCTAACGTACTCGCTGCACGCCTTTTGGGCCTGAATCCAGTAGGAACAATACCTCACGCGCTAGTTTTGGCGTTTAGTACTAAAGATAAGCCGTTTAATCAAGAGGAAGCATTTCGCGCTTACGACCAATATGCACCGAAAGGCGCACCGCGTACTATACTAATAGATACGTTCTTTACTCCAAGAGCTGAGGCGCTGATAGCTGCAAAAGCCCTTGGAGATCACCTTCAAGGTGTAAGAATAGACTCAGGAGAATTGGACAAGGAGGCTGAAGAGGTAAAATGGGAGCTAAGCAAATTAGGGTTAAAGGTGAAAGTAACATTAAGCGGAGGCCTAAATGAGTATAAGCTAGAGGAGTTAGCGAGTCACGCGGATGCGTTCGGGGTGGGTAACGCAGTAACCGATGCCCCAACCATAGACTTTGGTATGAAAATTTGCGAGGTCGATGGAGTTCCTATTTCTAAAACAGGTCATCTAAGCGGAGCGAAGACCGTGTACAGGGACCAAACCAATTGGATCGACTACGTCCTACCCGAAGATAAAAGCTTCCAGAGCGGTAAAAAAATGTTAACACCTCTCATAAAACAAGGAAAAATAGTAAAGGAGCAAAAGAAAATAAAAGATGTCCAAGAAGCTACTTTAAGCCAACTGTTTTCATTACCAGCAGAGCTTAAAGATTTGCACACTAAATCGGCCCCTCACGTTAAATTTTTACCCAAATTGTAAAGCTCACACCCTTTAGGGGTGGGAGGGTGCCAATCTAGACAATGTTTTTACGCGGTAGGATATCAATAATATGAGTAACTATCAAATAGAGGAATTAACTAATGGCGTATACTTACTCAGGCTTAATGATACTGAGGTGAAGTATTTTGAAAGCAATTGGTATATCCCAGAGGGGATTACGTATAACGCCTACGTGATAAAAACTGATGAGGGAGCTATTCTATTTGACCTCTGGAAAGCCAAATACGCTGATGCCTTAATGGATGCTATAAAAGAAATAACAGAACCTAGTAGTATACGTTATGTAGTAATAAACCACGCTGAACCGGATCACACGGGTTCTATAACAAGGTTTTCCGAGGAAAATTCCGAGGCTACCTTTGTAGGAATTCCCATTGCGGAAAGCATCCTCAGGGCAAAATACAACTTCCAAAATAAGTTTAGACCAGTGAGAAATGAAGAAGAGCTAAGCCTAGGCGGCGCCAAAATCAGATTTTACTACACTCCGTGGGTGCATTGGCCAGAAACTATGATGAGCTATTATTTAAACGAACAAATACTCTTTACTTGCGACGCGTTTGGTTCTTATTCAATACAAAAATCCATTTTTGATGAAAACGTAAGTGATGAATACATGTACTATGCTAAAAAATACCTCGTAACCGTCATAGGCACTTATAGAGAAAACCTGATAAAAGGTATCGAAAAAATAGAGGCCAGCAAAATCACGCCAAAAATTATAGCCCCCTCTCACGGATTGATATGGAAAAATAACCCCACAGATATTATTAGGGCGTATCGCGATTGGGCCGAAGGAAAACCATCTGACAAAACACTAGTCGTTGTTTATGCCTCGATGTACGGCTCTACAGCTGATGCCGTAGAAAACGTTATTAGGCCTTTGAGAGGCGAGTATAAAGTAAAAGTTTTCTCCTTCACGGATGACCATAGAGATAATATAGAGGACATTTTAACTGAGGTAAACTCCGCTAAAGCCGTCTTAATAGCATCACCAACGTACGAAACAGGAGCGCACCCAAGCATTAATTATCTGCTGGAAATATTAGCCACCAAAATTAAAGGTGTAAAAAAACCAGCTGTAATTTTGACGTCCTACGCGTGGGGATCTACTGCAGATAAAAAGAACTTAAAGCTGCTGCAGGATGCTGGTTTTGAGGTAATAGACCAGGCCACTTTCAAAGAGAAGATGACCCAAGCGGAAACAAACAGAGTAATAGAATCACTTAAAAAAGCGCTAGATTAAGCTATACTGGGCTGCTAAATCTGCAATAAAAATAAAATACATATTAGCAACGAGAAATTATACGCATAGAAAAGTATAAAGATTATAAAAATATTTTATCTGGGCCCGTGGCCCATTATGGATCAGGGCGCAGGTCTTCGAAGCCTGTATTAGTGGGTTCAAATCCCACCGGGCCCGGATTAAAGATCAAACGCGATATACTAAATGTACGCTAGGTCGTCGATAATAATAATTGAACATTTGAACTACTACAAAAGGTAAGCCCCTCCTTCCCTCAAGTTAGCCTGACATCCTCTCCTCCCTGAAGGTCGGAGCTTTCTTGCTCATATCTCTGTAAAGATAATTCATAAAAAATTTAATAAGAGATTTTAAATGGAGTTAGACGCTAGGTAGGTAGTTGTTTCTTGCTGATTACGCGACCATCGCTATCGATTTCGTATAATATTGGTACACCCGTAGGTATCTCTACAAGAGGTATTTCTTCCTCAGATACGTGTTCCAGGTACATTACGATTGACCTGAGACTATTTCCGTGAGCCACAACGAGGACGTTCTTGCCCATTTTTATATCGGTCATTATGCAATTTTCAAAGAAAGGCACTGTACGCGCTTGCGTATCCTTTAGGCTTTCCCCGTTAGGTGGTCTTACATCATAACTTCTACGCCAAAGCTTAACTTGTTCGTCACCGTACCTTTTTGCTGTCTCCGCTTTGTTCAAACCCTGTAGATCACCATAATGCCTTTCATTTAAGTGAGAATCCTTTATGACGGGGAGAGACGTACCCATGCTTTTAAGACAAAGTTCTAGTGTTTCGATAGCGCGGCCCAAAACACTAGTATAAGCCACTTCAAATTTTAATTGCTCGCCCTTCAATAGTTGGCCTGCGCGAACTGCCTCAGATCTTCCCTTATCAGTAAGGGGCACGTCTACCCACCCAGTAAACCTATTTTCTTCGTTCCAAAGAGACTCCCCATGCCTTAACAAACAAAGTACTACCATTTTCGTGCTTTAAAGCCCCAAGCATAAAGGAATTACTGAGGAAGTGCCTTTAACTCAAATTAACTACGCTTAAAAAGGATGTTCCTAACAACACAAATGGTAGATAAGTACGACTATAAACAATTGCTTCATAGATTAATGACCAATTTACCCGAAAAAAGCGCTAAGAGCGATTGGTTCGAGGTCCCTCACGCCGTATTATCTACGGTAAGAAGAAAAACGATTGTAGAAAACTTTAAGGAAATATCGGACCTATTTCAAAGAGAACCGCAACAACTATACATGTACTTAACTAAGAGGTTAGGAGCGGCTGGCACGATCGACGGAAATAAACTTATTCTAAACAATCTAGTCTCGCAAGAACAAATAGATGCTCTAATAAATAAATATTACCAGGATTACGTGCGCTGTCCCGTGTGTGGGCGCCCTGATACTGTACTCGAAAAAAGGGGCCGTTTAATATTTATAAAGTGCTTGGCTTGTGGCGCTGAAAGCCCAGTAAAAAATCCACTTAAAGACTAAAATGATATCGTTCGGTGTACATAAAACTGAAAGGGGCCTAATACTAGGCATATGCGATCAAGAGTTGTTAAATAAAGCCATTTCCTGCAAGGAACAAACAATCTTCGTTGACCCAAAGTTCTACGGAGGAAATACCGCAAACCTAATTGAAATCAAAAGGTTAATTCAAAATGCTTACATGGTAAATATCTTGGGTAGTAATGCAATTAAAGAGTGCATAACCCAAAATATAATTGAGGATTCATGGGTAAAAAAAATTTGCGGAATTCCACACGTACAACTAATTAGAGAAAACGCTTAAACAAGATTAACCCGTTTCAAAAACGAATAATAGCCTTAAGTTATTGCCTTGTACCCTTCTTCCGTCAAACCAAAGAGCGCCCCTCTTCCCCCGAATCTTTTAGCCAAACCCTTCTTTTCAACACTCTTTGATACTATATAGCAATAAACTGTACCCATACCTGCCTCTTCAGATATGCGCTTAATTGTACTTGGTTCGCCTATTTTAAGTAATGCACTTAAAAACTTCCTTTCCCCTTTGGTAAGTATTTTGATTTGCTTTGTAGCTTCGCTTTCTTCTACCCAATTTCCATTTATCAAAATCTTTGTCAAGATTTATCTCAGAATAATAAAATGTCTATAATATAAGCATTTCGAATTCAAATTGGTAAACCCTAGCTAGATTCATAAAATATTAAAAGCGTGCAATTATCTCAAAAACAAATTTCTAGCGCAATTATAAGTTTATTAACTAATCCAAACTGGGAACAAAAACTAATATAAAATATTATTTTTCTCCAATCCCAACTTTCCTGCACAGCTCGCAGTACTTGTCAGATATAAATTGTAAATCATGTCTCTCCATTAAATCCTCAGCCGCCTCTAAGGCAAATTCTTCAATGTCTGGCTTCCACTTTTTTACTATATCATAATCGAAGCTTCCCCTGATTCCATTCATGTAATGGCTTATAGATGCCTGAGACACTCCCAATAGCTTGGCAGCTTCAGCCTCACTAAGAAAGTATTTCACCATTAATTGCTTCGCTATCTCCGCCCTTACTATTGGGAGTAAATACTTCACGGATTCCTCGCACTTGGCCAGGCTTTTCATCTTAAAGTAATTATGGCGTTCCTTTTTAAGTATTACACTGTTATATACAAGCTTGGTCGCCACAAACATCCAAATTCATACTAAATATATGTATAAACCCACGCGGGCTCGAGGGGATTTGAACCCCTGATCAACGGCTCCGCAGGCCGCC
>JAGDXE010000012.1 GCA_023256375.1 Thermoproteati archaeon
GCTCGAAAGGCGGGTTAAGGCGTTTATCCGCGGGCCAATTCGGGCCGGGCCGGCCTTACTTTTGTCAGAACGTAGATAACACAATAGGGAATATAACTCCTTCTATTAAAGGAAGCCCGGGCATCATCCGCTAAAGCCGTATTACTGCTTCTCCCAAAGCCTTAAAATAACCTATAAAAATACGGGTTAAGGGAAAAGGCCAAGAGTTTTAATTGCGTCAGCAACCTTACCCACTCCTAGGACTAGCGCGCCTAACCTCATCGTTGTATCATAGTTTTGAGTTACCTTGCTAACCTCTTTAAACGAATACACCATCTTTTCTTCCAATTTAGAGTTAACGGTATTCAAGTCCCACTTTTCCCTGTGAAGATTCTGCAGCCACTCGAAATAGCTAACCATGACCCCTCCAGCGTTTGCCAGAATATCGGGCACAAGGAGGACCCCTTTTTCTCTAAGTACTTCATCAGCGCCTATGTCTGTAGGGCCGTTTGCGCCCTCAACTATTATCTTCGCGCTTATGCTTTCTGCGACCCTTTTATTTATCTGCCCCTCAATAGCCGCGGGTATAAGGACGTCAACTGGTAAAGAGAATAAGTCGCTCGCATCTATTTGCTTTGCTCCAGGGTATCCGCGCAGCGAACCGTTTTTCTCTTTGTATTCTAACGCCTTATCCGGATTTATTCCTTCTGGAGAATACAATGTGGATTCGCTATCGCTGATAGCAACCACGTTAACGCCCATTTCGTTTCTGAGGATGCTAGCGGCATTATAGCCCACATTGCCAAAGCCTTGTATTGCAACTTTTGCGCCGCTAAGTTTTATTCCAATCGCTGAAGCAGCTTCTCTGACGCATATAGAAACTCCCCTTCCGGTGGCCTCATTTCTTCCAGCGCTACCGCCTACAGAAAGAGGTTTACCGGTCACTACTTCTGGCACGCTATAGCCCTTAATCGTTGAGTAAGTATCCATGATCCAGGCCATTACCTGCGGGTTTGTATTTACGTCTGGTGCGGGCACGTCCCTATAAGGACCTATTTCATCGAGTATCATAGTAGTATACCGCCGCGTCAACCTTTCAAGCTCGCCTTTAGTTAGTTCCTTCGGATTTACGACAATTCCGCCTTTTGCGCCACCGTAAGGAAGGTCGACTACTGCCGTTTTCCAGGTCATCCACATAGAAAGAGCCTTTACTTCGTCAACGGTTACATTTGGATGGTACCTAATTCCTCCTTTGTAGGGTCCCCTTGCATCGTTATGCTGGACCCTATACCCCGTAAAAACGCGCAAATTTTCGTCATCCATCTTTACCGGGACTGCAACTTCTATGACTTTTTTGGGCGTCTTAAGCATTTCAACAATCCAAGGATCTACTTTAGAAATCTCTGAAGCCAACTTTAGTTGGGCCAGAGCAACCTGATAGGGGTTCTCTTCTGTTACCTTACTTTCATTAGTCAACAAATCTGACCATGAATTAACGCGCGGTAAAATTTAAGCCATGCCAGTAATCTTATTAAGCGCAAGCAGCTGCATAGTGTGCCAGAGGCTAGGCGGTGGATCAATTGAAGGGTTTGTGGTATTCGGATTACAATCCCTCATTGGAGGAAATCGTGGGTAACGAAAAAGCAAAAAAAGGTTTTGTTTCATGGCTTAACTACAGGCTTAACCCTAGCCGCAAGCCCGCCCTCCAAAGAGAACAGAAAAATTGTGCTCTAATTTATGGCCCGCCGGGAACGGGAAAAACCGCATTAGTAAAAGCCGCGGCTAAGGAAATGGGTATTTTACTGATGCAACTAGATGCTTCAGAATTGAGGAGCAAGGACGAAGTGAGCAGGCTGCTGGATGGGCTTGGAAATAGGGCAACCCTTTTCGGGGAGACTAAGAAGGCCTTACTAATCGATGACGCTGACGCGATATACGATGATGCAATAGGTTACCAAATACTAAACCTAGCGAAACAAGCAAAGTCTCCGGTAATATTAACGGCCGTATCTAAGTACGCAAGGAGCCTGCGGTTCTTAAGAGGTATGTGCGCGGAGTTTTCTTTTACCAGGCTTAGCGCGGATGAGGTCCTGCGGGTACTAAAAGATTTGTCTAAAAAATTCAACGTTTACGCGGAGGAATCTGAGCTAAACCAAATAGCTAAAGGGGCTGGAGGCGATGCCAGAGCTGCCATAAATGACCTTCAAAGCTGGGCTTTCGGGTTTAACAATAACAGGGACAGCGAAAACGAGGTTAAGATCGCGGTAGAAAAGGCCCTTTCTACGGATTCATGCTCGGGCGTGCTTTCTTCCTTGTACACGGCCCTTTCTTCATCGGATCCGCAAACCATAATGCTTTGGATTGATGAAAATCTACCTTACTTTACCGAGACTGGGCTGAGCGATGCCTACGACTGGCTGGCCAGGGGCGATTCTATGAGAGGACTCGGTGAACGCAAGCTGCTTTTTAACTTACAAAGAAGGGGACTCGAAGTTGCGGCTTGCGGGATAGCCAACAGGCAACCCCACCCAGGGGAAGGGGCCCAGATACCGTGGAGGCTTTTCAGGGGAAGAGAGAAAATAGAAGCTGGAAAAGAAAGAACCTTAAAGGCATTAATACTAGCAGAAAAAACCCACATGAGCACTAAAAAATTACTTTCTGATGAGTCTTTCAAACCCTTAGAAGAATCATCCGTATTGGACGGCCGACGGAAGAAACACAACGGCTGCAATTACTGAACCATAGTTATCCATGGGCACGGTCAAAGTTTCAGCTCTCACCTTTTTCTCTGTTATAGTGATGCCGCGCAGCCTAGCCATTTCGTTCAGCTTCCACTCCAAAATCTCGTTTATGGCTTCCCTGCTCATATAACCATGCGCTTCAGCAACCATACCGAATTTATGATTAGCCTCCCAAGTCCAACCTACACCAGCTGCGATCTCTTCTCCTTCATCGCCATCCATCCTAGCCAGCACAACAAATGTCACGCTTCCGGGGTGAATGGGAACCTTTTGAATTTCTTCTGCTTCCGGAGGCAAAATAGAGCTGACGGAAACCAAATTGCACTGGGATATTTTCGCATCAACTAAAGCCGCGTCAAAGGCGTTAAGGCTCGATATCGGGTCGATAGCCTTACCGCTAGTTACAAAGAATTTTTTTGGAATCACTCAGCCCACCCCGCGCGCTCGCGATTAAAATTTACATACCTTAAAGTCTTCATTTTCGCGTCCTATTCAAGCCGCGATTTTTAAGCATGATCTATTTTTCCGGCACACTTCATGAAAACTCAAGGTACCGGCCACAGTAAAAAGGTAATCGTTGAGCTACTGCTCAGTTTAAGCTTCATTGACTGGCGCCTACTTGCCGGTATTACGAGGCAACTCCGCGG
>JAGDXE010000007.1 GCA_023256375.1 Thermoproteati archaeon
GCGGAGATTTGAACTCCGGATCTGCGGCTTAGAGGGCCGCCGCCCTATCCTGGCTAGGCTACGGGTCCAAGTCTTTATCTTAAACGCTTTTTTGGCTTTCGCTAAGCGAACTGCCACGCCCTCACGCACTGGACTTCAACGGCTACATCCCATAGTTTGGGGTTTATTTTTTGATGGGCAATGCGGTCGCTTTCATCCTTTTTCAAAAAAAAGAACACCTCACTTATGGAATTAAGACAAGCTGGCTTGCAAAAGGCGCTTGATCAAAAACGCATTAGCGCCAAAAACGAATCAACTTAGAAAGAAACGCCTAATTAAGTTCCAACGCGGCGCAGGAATGCGCTAGTAAGACGCGTTAAATCAAGTTTTCGCATAAAAGACCGTAGCGGAAATTAATCCATCAAGTCGCTGGGCTCTTGGTTAAACTAAAATGAACGTCGTTTTCCCCAGAAGCGGGCCTGGTGGGATTCGGACCCACAATCTACAGCTATCCTCGATTGGTTTAGGGGGTTCGGCTGCGAGTATTCTGCCGCCCTATCCAGGTTAGGCCACAGGCCCAAGACCACTCTTAGGTAGAAATAAAGCATTATGCTTCATAATTAAGGGCAAAGCCCGTGCGTTCGCCGGATACCTTGGGAGATCCTGCTGAGAGAGTTATTTGATCAAAGGATTCCTTTGCAAAATACGCATTATTATCAATTTCCAGGCTGTAATGCCGGCTAGTTCAACGAACATCAATACCGTGTAGACCACGATATTACACATGAATTTAACTCCAACGGGGGTTAAGGCGCGGAAGTTCCCTCCCGTGAGGGCGGGGTAGTTCACTTTTTATCGGGTTTGCTACCGCTTTAATTCCATGCTAGCAAAAACCCTACGATCAAGAAGAGCAAACCCGATGAATGCTGCTAATTATACAATGGGTCAAATACTCGAAGGCCTCTTTCTAAACGCAAACGCGGAACTTAAGTCTGTGAAAACCTTAATAGCGACTGAGAAAATAAAAATTGCCGGTGTAGCTCAGCTACAGGTAGAGGAAACGCCTATAGCGATCGGCTGTTAACCGATTGGTCGAAGGTTCGAGTCCTTCCACCGGCGCTACAAAACTACAGTTAACCACGGGATTAATCAAGCTTCAAAAATTTCGGTTAAATATGGCCCTTAAAATCTTCCTTTTGGGATAAGGCTAACTTTAGCTTGACAGAAAAGTATAAAAATCTTTGCTTGATCAGAATTGCTGTGATAAGCATATGCTACTTAGGGCTACGTCAACTCGAGTTTACCCTCCAACGGTCTCATGCTTCGCCGGAACCTATTCGTTTAAACAGAAGCACATCAATAATTCGGCGGGCTCTGAAAATCCAGTTAAATAATGCTTTGCAAGGAGCAGACAGCCGGGCTGTAGCTCAGTGGTAGAGCTGGCGGCTGTAGAGAATCGCGGGCGCGAGTGCGCGTAAGCGCGTCAGTGAACACCCGTCCGCCGTCACCGCTAGGTCGTGGGTTCGAATCCCACCGGCCCGATTTTAGTGAACCTGAAGTCCACGCAGAATTGTAAATAAGCACCTTATCTTGAAGCGCAATTTACTTGAACTGGATAATCTTACGCTGCAAATAATGGCCGTAAAGCTTCCTAAGTCGATCGCGCCACTGCCAGTTTCGTTTTGGCGCTAATTTTCAATTAACTTAAATTAAACCAATTTTTTTCAGGAGTAATGTAGGGGGTGAGGGAACCGGAGGGGGAAAACTGGTAATACCAAATTTAAGCAAGTATTCTGGGTCTGAATACTCGCGCTTAAACTGATAAATAGATTTACTTGATATAGGTAAAGAGACTAGGCCAGTCTTATAATGCAATGAATAAGGTGCTCTTGCATCACCATTGGGTTTCATGCTAGACCAATCCACGAGGACTTGTTTTGATCTCTCTTCTTTTTTAGCAACTGTAGATGTCGTTATTGGCCATTCAACTTCCTCAACTCCATATTTCTCGATCCAACTTCTTTCTTGTTCGAGATCTTTTTCTACAAAATCTCTAACGCGCATGGCAATTAACCTATAGAACGCGAAAATGTCAGGCTTCGATAATAAAATAGGGTCCTTATTGTCTAGAGCCCCCCATATCTGAAAACCTCTTGACCCACTGAATTTAACTATATAATTAACTCCCGTATCATCTAGTAACTGAGTAATGCTTTCAGTTACGGCTTTGATCGTGGAGAAACCGGTTTCTGAAGCCTTCAAAGCGTCCCCCGCATCTAAATCTAGAATTAAATAGTCTGGCTGATCGTGCCCAAGCGAATTTACGTAAGGAATAAAATCAACGCAATGATCGTTTACATAATCCATTAGCTGATCCTGATTATCTATAACTATTGGTACGGGTTTCGGTTTATATTTTTTATATCTTACGAAGAGCGTTTCAACGCTTTGAATGGGGTCGCTCTTCCCAGAAAATACTTTAATTACTGAAACCGCCCGACCTTTTAAATAGGGGAGCATGAATTCGCCAGCTTTCGGATAATATCTTTTAGCTTTCCATGTCATCAAATAAGATAAATTCAAACCCTTATTATCTTTGAGTATAACATTGGATAATTCTTTTTCACCAGTGTCAGTTATAGCGTAACCGTCTTCTCCTTGTTCGATCAATCCTAAATTCACTAATCTCGAAATTGCTGACTGGATTTCTTCAGCTGAAATGTTCTTATGATCGAAAAAAAGCACGTCTCTTGCTATTTTTTCTTTAATATGGTCGAATTTTATGTACCTACCGCTTTCTTTTATGGATAATAAAAGCAGAACGCGTTCCTCTACGCTGACCATAACTAGGTTTCCGGATAAAATTAAAGTATTTCTAGATCTTTTTAGGTTTTCAAGCAACGAGGAAGAAGGCGCCGGCAGTTAATCCGAAGCTCATAGTCCGCTCAATTCCCTGGTGGTAGGGCACCACGAATT
>JAGDXE010000010.1 GCA_023256375.1 Thermoproteati archaeon
GGCGGGATACCTTCAGCGGGAAGGTATTAGCTACGCGTCGTTGAAGCAGGAACCTTATCCTTCAGGGAGGAGAGGATGTCAGTATAGGGGGCGAGAAGCCTTAACGGATTAATATGATACTTACTGCCAAAGTAAAGGCCTTGGCCCCATCCATCGTCGAATAACACCGTTATACTTAATAGCGCAAAATAACACACACTTATGGAAAAAGGTTTATCCGTGGTCGATTTGCGCGTTTCCGCGATAGGCGGGAAGCAAATTCTGAACGGCGTAACTTTCGACCTCCCCATAGGTGAGATTCGCGTGATTATGGGGCCTAATGGGTCTGGCAAGAGTACTTTAGCGTTAACACTAGCTGGCTCGCCCGATTTTAAAGTAGATTCGGGAAGCGCAAAACTGGACGGGGAAGATATCTTATCCCTTTCTGCCGAACAGAGGGCTAAGAAGGGCTTGTTCTTAGCCTTTCAAAGACAAATAGAGATACCTGGAGTAATTTTAAAGGATATGATATGGGAAGCCTATAGAGCTAATTGGAATGGGCAGGGAAGACCTTCAATAATCGATTTCAGGAAAACTTTGGCTGCTACCGCTCAAGGCTTATCATTTTCAGAATCATTTTTAGATAGGGCCGTTAATGAAGGTTTTTCAGGAGGAGAAGGCAAGAAGTCAGAAGTGCTCCAAATGCTTATGCTTAAGCCGCGGATTGCCTTGCTTGATGAGATTGATTCCGGATTGGATGTAGATTCTTTAAGGGTAGTTGCAAGCGCGTTGAACGATTTTGCCAGAAACGGCCGTTCTGCACTAATTATTACCCACCATTATAATTTACTCGATTATATTTCACCGGATCTGGTGTACGTAATGAAGGCTGGAAAAATAGTAGATAAAGGTGGGCTGGAGATCGCTAAAATTATAGAGAAGGAAGGATATTCTCGTTGGGGGGTGGATTAAATTGCAGAGCGATACATATCAAATAGGCCTTAAAAACGAGGAAGCCGTGAAAAAGATGTCAAAAGATAAGGGTGAACCGGACTGGATGTTGAAGAAAAGATTATACTCTTTATCTGTTTTTGAAAGTAAGCCTATGCCTACGTGGGGTCCCGATTTAAGCGGGCTTGACCTCCGCGATCTGGCATATTACGTCAGCCCGAACGTTGGGCGCGCGGACGACCTAGAAGATCTTCCCGAAAATTTGAAGAAGACATTTGACGCCTTAGGAATACCTGAAGCCGAAAGAAAGTTTCTTGCCGGAAATGGCGCTATGTACCAGTCCGAGGTAATCTACGAACGTATGAAAGATCAACTGAAAAAACAGGGTGTAATATTTATGAGTATGGATGAGGCGGTAAACAAGTATCCCGATTTGGTACAAAAATATTTTATGACGCGTTGCGTCCCACCTACCTACCATAAATTCGCGGCTTTGAACGGGGCATTTTGGAGCGGTGGTACGTTTCTATACGTACCAAAAGGCGTGAAGGTCGAAATGCCGGTCCAAGTCTACTTTTTAGTAGACCACCCCTCCATGGGGCAGTTTGAACATACAATAATAATTGCTGAAGATGGGGCTTCTGTGGAATACATAGAGGGCTGTTCTGCTCCCGCTTACATAAAGGGTGGTTTGCACGCAGGCGTAATGGAGATCTTTGTTGGTAAGGGAGCACGCGTGAGAGTTACCACGATCCAAAACTGGAGTAAGAACGTTTACAACTTGGTTACTAAAAGGGCGATCGTAAATGAAGAAGGAAGGATGGAGTGGGTAGAGGCCTCGCTAGGGAGTAAGGTAACGATGTTATATCCCGCCAGCGTGCTTAGCGGAAGGGGTGCTCGTGCTGAGCATTTATACGTTTCTTTTGCTTCCGATGGCCAAGTATTGGATACTGGTGCTAAAATAACGCACGCCGCTCCAGATACGTCGGCTTACGTTATCTCTAGAAGCATAAGCAAAGGGAACGGAAGGGCAATATACAGGGGCCAAGTAAGAGTTAATCCCGGGGCCAAGGGTTCGGTCAATTCCGTTAAATGCGATTCTTTGCTTCTAAGCGAAGAAAGCTCTACTGCTACGTTTCCAGTCGAAGAAGTATACGAAGAAGGATCGGACGTTTCCCATGAAGCGTCCGCTGGGAAGATAGCAGAGGACCAGCTGTTTTACCTTATGAGCAGGGGCTTCAGCGAAGAGGAAGCAAGGGCGTTGATCGTAAGAGGGTTTATGGAGCCGGTAACTAAGAAGATACCGCTTGAGTACGCCGTCGAGTTTAACAGGCTTATTGATTTGGAGATGAAAGGTGCGGTGGCCTAGATGGAAGAATTCAAGGAGTTTAGAGACAGGGCCCAATTAACTTACGCGAACGCGCTTCCTTTAAAGTGGAAGCAAGAATCAGGTGGGCACTTAGTTTACCGCGAAGAACTAAGGTACTCGGACTATCCAATGGCATTACCACAGGGCTTTGAAGAGCCAGATACTGGTGGTTTTCATTTTAACGGGTCCGGTGATTACGTATTAAAACCGCTTTTGGAGTGCGCTAGAGATCTTTGGGTCTCTCAAGAGTTGTACCGCACTTCGGAAGATAAGCTAAAGCTGCTGGCATTAGCCGGTTGGAAACACGGTTATTACGTAAACGTGCCTCAAGGTTCTAAGGCCGAATTGCGGGTCGAGGCGGATGACTGCAGCAATAGGCTAATTGTAAGAGCCCAGGAAGCCTCGGAACTAGATCTGAGCGTTAATTTTTCATCAAAAAGTGCGTGTAATCGTTTTAATGCTTCATCTATGCAGGTTTACGCGGAGCGCGGATCCAAGGTAACCCTGAATTATGCTACATCTTCTTCAGGGAGCAACTTTTTAGATTTCGAGGGTCACGTAGATAGCGGGTCAGGTATGAGCTTATCGGCGCTCCAAGTTTCGGGCGAATACAGCCGTCACTTTGGGTCCGTAGATTTAGAGGAGGGGAGCTCTGTCAGGCTTCTTATAGGTGATTTTGTTCCAAAACGCGCATTCGGAGACTCGATGTTTGTCGTTAAGCACGGCGCTAACTCTACGAGCGACGTGCAGATGAGGGCTGCAGTTTTCGGTAAGGGTGTGATAAGAGGTATAACGGGAGTAAAAACTGGCGCGAAGGGAAGTAAGGCTAATCTGCAAGAGAGGGTTCTTATGGTCGGTGAAGAAGCTAAGGCAATTACATCTCCATCGCTAGATATTTATGAAAAAGACGTGGAGGCAAGGCACGGTTCTTGGTCTGGTAGGATAGGTTCCAAAGAGCTGTTTTACCTGCAAAGCCGGGGGTTAACCGAAGAACAAGCCATAGCCCTTCTTATAAGGGGGATGTTTGCGCCCTTTTTCGTTGTGCCCATGTTTAGCGATGTCCTCGGAGGAATTATAAATGCTTAGTGATCAGTTAGTTGTAGAAAGGATTAGGCGGGATTTCCCGATTTTTTCCCGCCTAGAAAACGGTAAGCCGCTGATTTACTTAGATAGCGCTGCCACGAGCCAAAGGCCTATTCAGGTTATAAATGCAGTAGTAGAGTTTTACGAGAAAATTAATTCAAACGTTCATCGCGGTTTATATACCATGAGCGAAGAGGCTACTGAAGCCTATGAAGCAGCAAGGGCTAACGTATCGTCTTTTGTGGGATGTAAACCCGAGGAACTGGTTTTCACTAGGAATGCTACGGAAGCTCTAAATTTGGTTGCCTTTTCGTGGGGCAGGGCGAACATAAAGCAGGGGGACACGATACTCATAACTCAAATGGAGCACCACAGCAATATAATCCCTTGGCAGATATTATCTGCAGAAAAAAAAGCCCATCTAGAGTATATTCGCATAACCGATGATGGCCTCCTCGACCCTGTCTCTGTCGAAGAGGGGCTGGGTAAGGGTCCGAAGATTGTGGCGATTACGCAAGCGTCAAACGTTTTAGGTACGATAAACGACGTTAAGGCGATAGCAAAGAAGGCGCATGAAGCGGGTGCTATATGTCTTGTTGATGGCGCGCAAAGCGTTCCTCATATGCCAATTAACGTGAAGGAAATCGGCTGCGATTTCTTGGCATTCTCAGGGCATAAAATGCTCGGCCCTATGGGAATTGGAGGGCTTTACGGTGAATTTGACTTACTGGATTCCATGCCGCCCTTTTTAACTGGAGGCGAGATGATAAAGGAGGTCAATTTAGAGGGCGCAAGTTGGAACGATGTACCATATAAATTCGAAGCTGGCACTCCGAATGTTGAAGGCGCCATAGGCCTATCTGCGGCAGTTAATTACCTTAAGGGTATTGGAATGGGGTGGGTAAGATCCCACGAAAGGGAACTTATCGCCCGCGCCTTGCCGCTTATGCTCGACGAAAACGGCGTAAAGGTTTACGGTCCTACCAATCCTGAGCAAAGGGGTGGGGTGATTTCTTTCAACGTAGAGGGAGTTCACGCGCATGACGTTGCGGAAATATTCGATAGCGAAGGCATTACCATACGGTCAGGGCACCATTGCGCTATGCCTATCATGAATAAATTTGGGATACCAGCCACCGCAAGGGTTAGCTTTTACGTATACAATTACGGCGATGAAATTAATGTTCTTATGAATGCAATTAAAAAAGTTAAAAGGGTGTTTTCAGTTGGATGAAGACCTTTACCGCGAAATAATACTTGACCACTATAAGCATCCAAGCAATTTTGGTTACTTGCCTGAAGCGAACGCAAAGTTCAGGGACTCTAACACTAATTGTGGTGATACTATTCAGATGGAGGTTAGAGTCGATGGGGGCGAAATACGCGATATAAGGTTTACTGGAGTTGGATGCGCAGTTTGCATAGCATCTGCCTCGCTTCTTACGGAGAAAGTCAAAGGCGCCAAAATAAGCGAGGTAATGAGCTTAGGCGAAAAAGACGTTCTTTCACTATTAGGCTTATCAAGCATTACGCCAGAAAGGGGTAAGTGCGCGATGCTACCGCTAAAGGTCTTAAAGGCCAGTCTGATACAATTTCAAAAGCAAGCTTAAGGGTATCCGCTTCATTAACCTATGGATAGCCTAGATCCTTCCGAATTTGAATTAAGGGTCTTAAAGGACAGGGGCTTCGTTAGGAAGCGCTGTAAGGTGTGCGGTACATACTTTTGGACGAAAGATCTTAGCCGTGAAACCTGCGGAGAGGCGCCATGCGATCCTTACACTTTTATGGATACCAAAAAATTCAACTCCAGTTACACGGTATCTTCTATGAGGGAATATTTCCTAAAGTTTTTTGAAAAAAGAGGACATACGAGGATTGCTCCTAGACCAGTAGTAGCTAGGTGGCGCGACGACCTTTACCTTACCAGCGCTAGTATAGTGCTGTTTCAGCCCTACGTTACAACTGGTATGATACCTCCTCCCGCCAATCCGCTAGTAGTATCTCAACCGTGTATTAGGTTCGTAGATATAGATAGAGTAGGCTTGACCGCGGGAAGGCACCTTACGATGTTTGAAATGGGTGGTGCGCACGCTTTTAATAGCGAGGATAATTGGAAATATTGGAAGGATGAAACGGTCGCTTATGGCTTAGACTTTTTAGAATCGTTAGGCGTTAAAGAGGAAGAAATAACGCTAAAAGAAGATTTCTGGGAAGGGGGCGGGAATGCCGGGCCAGCATTTGAAGTTATACTGGGGGGCTTAGAACTTGAAACGTTAGTTTTTATGAAGTTTGTTGAAAAAAACGGTAAATATGAAGAAATGCCGATGAAAATCGTAGATACTGGATACGGAATTGAGAGATTTGCTTGGGTATCTCAAGGGACACCGACTGCCTTTGAGGCAATATTTCCAGATTTGTTACCTAAGTTTATGAAGTTCGCTGGCATCGAAATGCCATCGCGCCAGCTACTAAGTGATATGGCCAAAGCCTCAATTTATGCATTAGGCGATCAGACTCAAGCCGATAAATTAATGGCAAAAGCCATGGGTATGAGCGATAGCGAATTCCAGAAAAAGGTTAAGCCGTTTCAGCAAATAGGTGCTTTACTCGACCACACAAAGACGATAGCATTTTTACTTTCAGATGGCGTTATTCCGTCTAATGCCGGAGAGGGATATCTTGCTAGGTTAATACTAAGGCGGGCTTTACGGCTTAAGTGGCTATTGGATATCAAAGTTCCGCTAAAGGATCTGGTCGCCCTTCAGATCCAGCGGTGGAAAGACGATTTTCCATCTTTGGCGGATAACGAACAAAGAATTCTAGAGTTGGTTGGCATCGAGGAAGCTAAGTATAATGAGGCACTTCAAAAAGGTCTAGGGGTTCTGCAAAGAAGGATCGGAGATTTAGGAAAGGTTGATAACGATTTATTGATGAAACTTTACGATTCCTACGGTGTTCCCATCGAAGTAATAATTAAAGCCCTATCTGATAAGGGAATTAAAGCAGATATCCCAGCTGATTTTTATTCAAATCTTGCGTCATTGCATTCTAGCGCGCCAAAGGGTCAGTTAGGGCAGAAAAGCGCAAAAGTGGTTCCTCACGAAGAAGTCTTTTCAGCGTTAACTCCAACTAGGCCTTTGTACTACGAAACCCGCTCTCAAGCGTTTCAGGGAAACGTGTTATCCTATTATAGGTTTCAAGACGGCGAATTTATAGTTCTCGACAAAACGGGATTTTACCCAGAAGGCGGAGGGCAGCCGTCTGATACTGGGGTTTTGTCTTGGTCAGGCGGTACCGCAAAGGTGATCAAGGCTTATAAGACGCCTACTGGGACGATCGTCCACCAGGTTATTGTAGAAGGAAAGCCGCCAGAGGTCGGTTCGTCTGTAAGTGGACAAGTTGACTGGGAACGCAGAAAACAATTAATGAGGGGGCATACTGCGACCCATTTGGTCTTGGCCGCGGCCAGAACCGTACTCGGGTCGCACGTTTGGCAAATGGGCGCTCAAAAAGGTGTTGATATCAATAGATTGGATTTGCTTCACTATAAACCCGTTTCGGGAGAAGAATTAAGAAGAATCGAAGGATTAGCTAATGCGTGGGTTATGGACAACATTAAGGTTGAGGTTCTAGACCTAGAAAGAGATCTGGCTGAAGCGGCTTTTGGGTACCGGATCTATCAGGGAGGAGTTGTCCCTGGGAAAAGGTTGAGGGTTGTAAGGATAGGCGAGGTAGACGTCGAAGCTTGTGGCGGTACTCACGTAGATAGAACGGGCGAGATTGGCCAGATTAAGTTAACATCAGTTTCGAGGATTCAAGAATCTATTTTTCGCTTTGAATTCAGGGTCGGTTCATCGTCGATTGAGTACGTTGAAGGGCTTGAAGCCAATTTAACCGAGGCTGCGTCTTACTTGTCTACCAGTAAGGAGGGGTTCCTGCAAAAGTTGTCTTCTACATTAAGCGAATTAAACACCTGCGCCGATAACTTGGATGAGATTAAAAAGTCGCTCGCTCAAAAATATATAGATTCAGCGGTAAGCCTTGAAACTAGTCTCGGCAAGGTCAGAGTAGTGGCTTTAAACGATGAATTAGAGCCCAGAAATGTAGCAATACAAGGTACGTCAACCTCCGACGTAGTTGCAGTAATAGCTAAAAACGGCAAAAAACTGGCCATAGCGTCAAGGCGCGGCTCTGGCATCGATTTGCATCAATTCGCGGCTAAATTGCAAGAAGCGGGGGGAAAGGGAGGCGGAAGCGGAGAACTTCTTGAATTTGTTTTTAGTTCGCCCATTAACGATGGGTTTTTAAGTGATTTTTTCAAAAATGCGATAGTGTTCTAAATGCCTATCCCTGATTACGAAATTAAGTGGTCTAAGCGCTATTCAGAGCTCCGCGCCTTTGACGCAGATCCTAACGAAAAGATAAAGTTCTTTGTTACTTTTCCGTTTCCTTATATGGATGGCCCATTACACGTAGGGCACGCGTATACGGTGGGTAGGCTTGATGCGCTAGCCAGGTATAAGAGAGCGAAAGGATATAACGTTCTGTTCCCGTGGGCCTGGCACTGGACAGGGCAGCCAATAGCTGGAGAGGCTAAGCGCATTGCCTCTGGGGACGAAACTGCTATAGCGCCTCTAAGAGATGTGGCAAAAGTACCAGTGGACGAAATTAAAAAATTCGTTGACCCCGTTTATCTTGCCACTTACTTTACACACTTGGGCGAAAAGACGCTGGCCACTTTTGGCCTTTCGGTTGATTGGAGAAGAGAGTTTTTCACGACTTCTAATAATCCTGGTTTTAATGCCTTCGTTACTTGGCAGTATGAAACGCTAAAAGAAAAGGGATTTGTGGAAAGAGGGACTCACCCAGTTGTTTGGTGCCCGTTTGATTTGAGTCCTGTGGGCGATCACGATCGCCTTCAAGGAGAAGGCGTATCTCCTGAAGAAATGACTGCTTTAAAATTTCAGATTATTGAAGGGGAGCTCAGCGGGTCATATTTGATCGCTGTTACATTTCGGCCTGAAACTGTGTACGGCACCACTAATGTATGGGTATCTCCAAGTATGGATTATCTCGTTGTATCAATTGACGGCGAACGTTGGATAATAGGAGAAAAATCGGCTCAAAAGTTTCTTGACCAAGGCTTTTCAATAAAAGAGGTTGCCAGGATAAGTGGCCGTGATTTGATCGGAAAAAAAGTTGTGGTGCCCCTGGTTGATAGACAAGTCCCCGTATTGAGGGCCGACTTTATCGATCCAAATTTTGGGACAGCCGTAGTATTTAGCGTCCCGGCCCACGCGCCATACGACTACCTTGCGTTGAAAGACCTCGGTATGCCGCTCGATCCGATCTCGGTAATTTCTGTAACCGGGTACGGCGATTTTCCCGCAAAAGAAGAGTGCGAAAAACAAGCGATAAAGGACCAGAAAGATCCTAAAGCAGAAGAAGCTACAAAGAAGATTTATTCCGTTGAGTTGAGAAAGGGTGTCATGAAAGTTGGGCAGTTTTCGGGTATGCGGGTGGAGGACGCTAGGGAGGCCGTAAAAAATAGGATGGAAGAAACGGGGAAGGCTTTTAGTTTCTATGAATTGCCTGAAAAAGTTGTTTGCCGTTGCGGGACCGTTTGTGATGTCAAGTTGCTTAAGGATCAGTGGTTTTTGAAGTACTCGGATCCCAAGCTTAAGTCAATGGCACGTAATGCTATAGAAAAAATGAAAGTATACCCGGCAGGCGCTAAGCAAGCATTCCTTGAGGTACTTGATTGGGTCGGCGATAAGCCTTGCGCTAGGAGAAGCGGTTTGGGAACGCCACTACCTTGGGATAACGAATGGCTGGTAGAAACGTTAAGTGATTCAACTATATACATGGCTTATTACGTAATATCAAAATACGTTAATTCCGGTTTACTAGATTATCACCTTATGAACAAGGAATTCTTTGATTACGTGCTTCTTGGGCGCGGAGAGCTGAAGGAAGTGTCTGCCAAAACAGCTGTGCCTGAGGACTTGCTTAAAAAAATAAGGGATGAGTTTGATTACTGGTATCCAGTCGACCTGAGGGCTTCTGGCAAAGATCTGATTTCGAACCACCTTATATTTTTCGTGCTTCAGCACGTAGCTATATTTCCATCCGAAAAGTGGCCAAAGGGCATAGCTGTGAACGGCTTTGTTTCGATCGAAGGAAATAAAATGTCTAAGTCAAAGGGTAACTTTGTAACTATGGAAGCTGCCATACAAAAAAGGGGGAGTGATGCTTTGAGGGTTGCCTTAATAAATTCTGCAGAGGGCATGGATGACCCCGATTTTAAGTGGAGCGAGCTTGATTCAATGGGTGATAAAATATCTCAGTTTATTTCGTTTGTAGATGACGCTAAGAAGACCGTAGCTGGCGAAGGAAGCGATATGGACGATTGGCTGAAGGCTAGGTTTAATCAAACGCTAAATGAAGTATCGTTTAACATGGAGCAATATCGCACCAGATCTGCCTTGAATAAGGCATTTTTTGAGACTTGGATTGATTTTAAGTGGTACATAAAAAGAAGACAAAGCCAGGGTTTAAACGGGCTTTCACTTGATGCGATGCAAGTCCTTGGGAAATGGATTAGACTACTAGAGCCTTTTATGCCCTACGCTGCTGAGGAGACGTGGGAAAGGCTGGGCAATAACGAGCCTCTATATGCGCATTCTTGGCCTGAGCCTTTTGAAGTGAAAGATAGCGATTATATACTGGCGCGCGAGGCCTATTTGAAACGCGTATTTGAGGAGGCTAAAGATATAATAGCGCTTTGGGAAAAGAAAGGAAACAAGCCTAAAGCACTGATTATCCACTCTTATGATCCGGCGATCGGAGTGCTTGATTACGTAACGGGGAATCGTAAGGTTTCTAATTTACCGGATGAGTTAAAGCCCCTCATGAAAAAGCTATCATTATTAATGTCTAGCTTAAGCGAAGTCGAGAGAAGGTCGTTTGAAGCGCTCGTTAAAAGCGAAGACGGCATTTTGCACCAGTCTTTGGGATTTCTGTCGCTAGAGCTTGGCCTACCAGTAAAACTTGGGCAGCCTGGGAAATTCACGGTGGGCGAAAAAGAGTATTGGCCTCTTCCGCTTAAGCCGTTGTTTGAAGCTACATGACATTTATGTCCTCAAAAGGCGGCATACCCAATTCGCTGACGGAAGTATTATGTCAGGTCTTGCCTTAGTTATTTCTTCGTAGTTTGAGAGGCCAGTTAAAACCGCTGCTGAAAGTATGCCCGCGCTATGAGCTGCTTCAATGTCTAAATCCATGTCTCCGACGTAAATTAATTCCGTGGATTCAAGGCCGAGTTTATCTTGCAGGCGAATGAGCATATCCGGTTTAGGTTTTTTTTCGGGGACATCGTCTCCTGATATACTTATGATTCTTAGCTGGTTGAACCCGTAGTGTTTCATAAAATAATCTAGTACTATGCGCGGCGCGTTAGTAGCTATACCCACGCGAAACCCCCCTTTTACTAGCGAACTAACGCATTGAAATGAGCCAGGGATGAGTTTCGCGTATTTATTTACGTAAAAATAGCGGTAACTGTAATTCATCCAAAGTAATGATTCTTTAATGAAGTCGGGGTCGGTTTTACCAAAAGCCTCCTTGAAGATTTCTACGTAGCTCCTTCCGAGTAACTTTTGGGTTATGTCGGGCGAAGGTTTTTGTAGGCCGTTTATTACAAAGAAATCCTCGATCTGTCTTATGAATGCCTCCCGCGAGTCTAGTAGTGTGCCATCCATATCGAAAATTACTCCTTTTAAAGCTGAAATCTTTGCAGCATCCAACGGAAGAATAAGACAATTATATAGAATTAAGTATTTCTTTCTATTTTGCTGATTTTGCAGGTGATTCGCCTACTGCGATGTATAGGATATTATTCCCCCTTATTAATATCTTTCCAAAAGATACTAACGCGTTTCCATTATCATCAACTTGAACTGAGTCATCGAGAACTATGTTCATAGTGGGATCATAATTGTTTAAAATTCCTTTGTATTCCTGTCCGTCCTTTAGTTTTACTGTTACTGGAGCGTTTAACGCTTTTTTTAGCAATTTAAGAGGGGTTTCAAATGAATTGCCTTTATTTTGCCCTTGGGATCTGTCCATGTCTTCTTCCCTCATCCTTCTAGATATCAAGCACTACACCTTTTAATTAAAAAATCAGGAGTTTATAGGTATTGCGGCAGAGTAGTTTTAGACAAGGATTATTGAAGGTTTTAACATCAACGGGGGAAGGGGGCGGAAATCCGTTAGGGAGGAGATGTATAGTCCCTTCTTCATAGGAAAGTTAGGGTTTAGGGGAAGCGGTAAATCAGGCTTCAGCGATGGGATATGCGGACCCCAACAGAAGGGTTACAATGATATGAGCAAGAAAGCTCCGACCTTCAGGGAGGAGATGAATCGCGAAAGGTTTTTATGCCAACGCGACGATTTCCTCATCGGGATAACCAACCGATAGTAGGGCGGGGCACGCCCGAATCCACGCCTGTGGAGATACCTCTGGCGGGATACCTTCAGCGGGAAGGTATTAGCTACGCGTCGTTGAAGCAAGAACCTTAACCTTTAGGGAGGAGAGGATGTCAGAAATATGCTTCCTATAGGTATGCATGGTATCAACTGCGATAACCAAGCAGTGCAATACCGTTAGGGCCGGCGCAACCCGAATTCACGCCCGTGGAGATTGTCGCCTCGGGCTTGTACGATATACCCGTGCGGGCAGAGGTCGATCATTGAAGCGGGAAGCCGCGTCCAGAGGGGGGGTAGTTCACCGTAAAGAGGGATGCGGCCGTTTACGGCTCGTCCTCGTAAATACGCTTTAAGCGCTTGGCTTATGAGTTTAATGCAGTAATTTTAACTTTAAAACGTATTTACGGATGATTAGCGAAAAAGCTCGCGATGGAGTGGGTTGCCCTAGGGCGTATGAAGGCGCATCGGCATCGCGATTAAGGAGGGACTTTTCCTGACTGGCCCCGCGGGTAGGCGTAGGCCGGCTGAATCGGGGCATCAACGCGCCGCCGCCGAAGTAAGAGCCCTAACCTAAGGGAAGAAAGAAACGTTATTTATTTGCTTCTGCGCGTTCTCGTAAACTTTGTGGATAAAACTTTTAGCAATTATTTGAAGCGAGGTCGCAAACACGGCAATAAAATGATGCGTATTTGACTCAAGCATATATTTTTGTTTACGGTAGTTTCAGTTTACTGATTTTGTGCGGTAGTTTCTTGCGCGTTAAGTACTGTTTAGTATAGTATTATTAGAGGAAGACATCTGCCGCGCTCTTTCAATAATCTTGCTGCTGCTCGTAATAAGCCCTGGTGCCTCAAATTTTTGTTTTATCTTTATTACTCTAGTCTTCGCCCCGTAGTTTGTAAGCTTATCCTGTAGAAGTTGTTCGGCATAGGGTTGATCTGGCCCTAAGACGAATACGTCTGGATTAATATCGGCAACCGTTTTTACGGGGTCTCCGCTCTCATTACCAAGAATTGCTTTTTTTACTGGTTTTAATGCAGATATAACCATCAGTCTTTGTTGTTCGCTTAATAGTGGAGGGTGCCCCTTAGCTTTTTGAACGTTTTTATCGCGTGCAACTATTACAATTAAATCTCCTAATTTGCTAGCTATTTCTAGTAAATTTATGTGACCCGGGTGAATTACGTCCCACGTACCGGCCACTACTACGGTAGGTTTCTCAAGGGGGGGCTTCCAAGAAACATTTAGTATTCCTTCGCGTGTAAGTCCATCTATTATGCCCTCGGCGTACGTAGAACAAACTATGGATGAAACGTAGTCTTCTTTATCAAAATAGTATTTAGCGTCATTAAAATAATCTCTTGCCAAATTTACGGCATTAGAATTTTTCAGCTCTGTAATTATCCCGTCTAAATTATCTATATATTTTTGGGCTCTGTTTTTCAGCTCATCAGGCATAAGGATCGTTATACGCGGTCTATAAGCCTTGGCATCTTTGGGATTTTGCTTAGTGAATATTACGTGGCTTAAGTTACGATGAGGGTGAGTTACTCCTTGCCTATAGCCTGCGGGCTTCCTGCTTCCCCCGAACCCATAGCCGTGGTTTTAGCTCTAACGGGGGTAAAGCGGGAAGCCGCGTCCAGAGGGCGGGCTAGTTCACCGGGCTGTACTAGAAGCAACCTTTGGATAGGGCTTGTCGCGTCCTCCTCATTTTAGAATGCTGTACACCATATTATAGTCTGCGTTGTATTCATGTTCGCAGTTTGAACGCGAGAAGTAACCGCCGAGACCGAAGCTTTTCCCTCTACAGCTATGGCATATCTGAAATGCAGATCTCGGATATTTCTATGCAGCTTATTCCAAGCCGCCTTGTACTTTACGTACTGCACGAACCTATATAAGTGAAAACCTAAGAGCTTTCTACGGAAGGCTCTTCCCCCTCGTACACCTCCTTGTTACCTTGACGCTGCCGACCATTATGATTGAGTTAGTCCTGAAAGCGTCATCTAATATGTATTTGCGTGCGCGCTGAAGCAGTTATCCATCACTCTTATTTCACGGCTACCTTACTCTTAACCGTACAGGTACCCTTCTTCTGAAGGGCCTTCCTGAGCTTGAAGAAATGAGAGCGCGTGCATCTGTCCTATTTCCCATAGAACTTTTGATATACGTCCTGTTTTCCAAGCAGGGTGGCCGTGCGCGATATACCAAGGTCTACCGCGTTTTCTGGTTTAATTTTAGGCATTTTATTTTCCACCGTTATGCGCGCGTAGAATTACCGGTCCCGTATGAGCTCGGCCCGCCTTATTCTTGCACCGCCTGGTATTGCTTTGGATTAGCTCAAAAAAAGCGGCCGTTATAATTTCGTGGGCATTACGCAATAATTTAAACTAAAGAAAAAGTTTTTAGGCGTGCTTGGTTCTCAAGAAAGGATTGCTGGATCAAGTCCTGAGCCCTAGCTTCGAAATGATTTTGGCCTTAATCGTATTTGCTGTAACTTTTCCGGTAGGAATTCTTGAAATGTTATCATCTAGAAAGAAAGCGCTTATTGATTATTACTTCTCTACTTACCTCTTTAATGTTGCCAGGGCAATTAGAGGCGGTTCTCCCGTGGTAAAAGCCTTCGTCATAGCTTCTGACGGCGAATATGGACCGCTAAAACCTATTCTTAGGTCCTTTGTCTCAAGGCTGACGTTAGGTATCCCGATTGAAACGGCTTTACAAACGTTTTCTGCATCCATGAAGAGTAGGATTTCTAGCTACGCTATATCTTCGATAAAAGACCTTATGAACCTAACGCCTAGGATGGACTCGTTTCTAGAAGAGCTCGGTACGTTTCAAAGTCAATACGTGGAATTGCAACGCAAAAGAGAGTCGGAAACTAGAATTCACGTAATAATAATTTACGTCGCATTTTTTACGTTCTTATTGGCGGTTGGAGCCACGATAAAAATAACGCCTATCACTTCAACTGGAATACCGTTGTTTTCAACAACCTCAAGCCTTTCACCATCCTTATTTAGGAGCATGAGTTTTTACGTCGCTTTTTCTGAAGCAGTTTTCCTTGGCCTTTTGGCTGGTGAAATAAACAAGGGTAAGGCTACAGCTGGAATAATACACGTAGCGGTTATGGCACTAGCCTTACTTGCGTTCTCCTATATAATGCTTTTTTGAGCTTCGATACGAAAGTAGCGGTAATAAGTGCTATGCTTTTATTCTTAGATCACATTTAATTTGTGATTGTGATGTCTGCGCCATCTAATGCGGTTGATTCTATAAGGTTGTCGATAAAGATTCTGCAAGATATTAGTAATGATATACACGTACCAAAAAATATTAGGCGGGCAGTATTAGATGCTATAGAATATTTGCAGGATACTTCGGTTAGCCCGGGTGTACGGGCGGCAAATGCGCTTAGCGTTTTAGATGAAATTTCGCAGGATCCCAACATGCCTACTAGGACCAGAGTTCAATTTTGGAACGTCGCAAGTATGTTGGAAAAAGTCAAAGACTAACTTATAACTTTAATTTAATATTAATATTACTTTTCTTGTATATGAATTGACGTACTTTTTTGTTTAGATGATAAGTTATATAATAGAGCTTTTAGCTGTTCATCGCTAACTCTTTCTATCCTCCCCTGTTGGTACAAAGCTATTAGCTGACTCTCTATCATATTAGTTAATTCAGGTCTAACTATTCTGAGATTGTCTAATCTGCTTCTTGCTTCTGGCTCTAGGATTGCTCTTAGGATGTTGCGTTTTTCCTCTTCAAGCTTTTGCTCTTGGGCTTTCCTATTGTAATAAGAGCTCCCAAATTGTTCCATTTGTCTTCTCTTGAGCTCGTTTAGCTCTTCATCATCGTCTTCCGCCACTTATGCTCACCTCAAAAATTCCAATCATAAATAGCGAGTCTTGGCTCTTCTTGTTTAATTTGTTCAATTACCTGTTTTCCTACCTCGTTTAGCAGTTTCTCCCCATCGGCAGTAATTAATTTATTGCTACCCTCAGTCTTTATTATATTTGATTCTTCGAGCTGATCAACTATTGTTCTTATTATTTTTCTAGAACTTTTCACCGCGTGATGCGGTTTTGACGTGCTTATGGCACGACCGCCGTATTCTTTTGATAATTTATTTGTGCCTAATGCGGGATTTTTGCTAAGTTTGATTAGTACTGATGCGGCGCGATTATACCACCAATTCGGATCCTGAGGCAGCGACTGTTTAAAGACTGCAGTTTTAGCAAAGCCGGCCCAGCTTGGAGGGGTTATCGTCTCAAATGACTTTAGTCTTTGAGCTAATGCCCCTACCATATAAGAGGAATTTATAGCCCTATAGTTCAGCTTCTCCAATCTAATTAAAAACATATTATGCTTTTAACTTTGTCGGATCGTTACGTTTCCCCTGTTACCATTATTAGTGAGAAAAGCTTAAGCACGCGTGGCTAATCAAAAGATCTCCCCGATGATGTGCGTTGGAAAAACGGATTCATGACGTATCAGAGTTAGTCTGAGGGGGCTGCAAAAACTGATATAAGTAGGCCCTTCCTTGTAGGCCTACCTGTTTTATTACGCCGCTTTTTCTTAATACATAACAAGCTCTTGATGCTGTGCGCCTTGAAATTGACGAGTATTTGGATAAATCATAACTTGTAAAGGGTTGCGTAGGTACATTAATTAGTTTCAATAAATCGTACGGCTGGCGTAAAGATACTATGTTCAAGAATTCTACGGGAAGAGTATCCCTTTTTAGAAAACCCGTAGGTACTACGTACCGATTTCCTCTTTTTTCTTTTTTCCAAAGTTGTAGCTCTTTTAAGAATAAAAAATTTAGTTCTAAATTTTTTGACGGAAATACGCTCGTGAAATAGGTCAGTTCCCGGAAGATCTTTGCTGTTTGGTCCTTTTTTCTGGTATAACCCGAACTTACCAGAATTGCTTGCAATGGTACTACAACCTTTACTTCATAGCCCATTGAAATAAGGGCCTTAACCTTCTGGCGTATTTTATATAGGCCGCTGATTTGTATTTCGATTACTGTACCTCCTTTAAGCACATCCGCGCGATAATCTCCCAGTTTAGCCTCCGTCACGCCTCCGTCTTTTGAATAAAAATCTTGGAGATAGGCGTGAAGTGTACTTTTAGCTTTTTTGCGCGAGCGACGGACCCGCATATGCTAGACCCGTGTCTTCTTCTATGCGCAAGAGCCTATTATACTTGGATACCCTTTCTCCTCTAGCAGGGGCTCCCGTTTTTATTTGACCAGTACCTAAACCTACAGCCAGATCAGCTATAAAATCGTCAGTAGTTTCTCCGCTCCTATGGCTTACCATAACCGAATAAGAAGACTTTATTGCGAATAAACCCGCTTGGACAGCTTCCGACAGCGTACCGATTTGATTTACTTTTAACAGTAACGCGTTTGCAGCTCCCTCTTCAACGCCTTTTCTCAACCTGGCCAATTGAGTTACGAATAAATCGTCTCCCACGATTTGAAGAGGCTTCGTCGCCTTAGTTAGTTTAGCCGTAGAAGCAAAGTCGTTTTGCTCGAAAGGATCCTCTAAACTGAATATTTTATAATCTTTAATTATGGATTTCCAGTAATCGAAGAGCTCCTCGGGGCTGATTAATTTTCCATCTATTTTATATTTCTTGTTAGCGTAAAAGGTACTAGACGCGGCGTCCATTGCTAGGCGAATTTCGCCTTCCGTATAACCCGCTTCTTGGATAGCGTCTTCTAGCGCTGAAAGGGCCTCCGATGTTTTACTCATTGGAGGAGCTACTCCGCCTTCATCCCCCACATTTTTCGCTACAGGCCCGTACTTCTTGGTTACAAACGTCTTGAGGGAAGCGTATACTTCGCTTACAGCTTCTATTGCGGTTGAAAAGTTTTTTAATCCTAAAGGAACAAGCATGAATTCCTGTATTGAAAGGTCATTTCCTGCGTGTTCTCCTCCATTAAGTACGTTTGAAAAAGGTACTGGCAGAATTTCGCGGGTTGAATACAATTTTGAGATCCATGTATGGAGTTCAAGGTTTTGAGCTTTTGCTGCTAGTCTAGAAGCAGCCAGCGAAACGGAAAGTATAGCGTTAGCGCCTAATTTGGATTTATTTGGAGTTCCATCTAAAGCTATCATCGCATCATCAAGGGCCTTCTGATCCCTTACATCCATGCCTTTTATACGCGGAGCTATTATTTCATTGACGTTGCTAATAGCTTTAGTAACGCCCATACCGTGAAATTGTTTTCCACCATCCCTGAGTTCTAGGGCCTCATATTCACCCTTCGAAGCGCCGCTTGGAACTGCGGCCGTAGCCATTATCCCACTCTCCGTTTTTACCTGCGTTTCTAGAGTTGGATTTCCCCTGGAATCGAGTATCCACCTTGATTTAACGCTCGCAATACTATAGTTAGTCATAACTTCAGTTCAGCGGAGGCATTAATGCTTTCTGTTTGCCCAACAGGTTTAAGAGCCCCTTAGCGATTAAATTAAATTGAAAAATACGATAAAATTGGATTTGGCCACGTTACCCCCTTGCTTTACTTGCCCGTTCACAATGGAATGCGAAGAGGGCGCTGCCCATTCGCCGGAGGGCTGCACCGTGCTCACAATGTGGTTAGCGCGCCAAGAAAAAACAAAATCGACTTTATGAATCCTAATAAATGGAACTTTTTCGGGCTCAAACTAGCAGGCAAAGGGTTTATTTTTTATGCGCAGCCGGCTCTACAACGAACAGCAGCGATTATCACTGTTGGTGGTTTAAGCCCGTATTAATACTTATATAGTCTGTAAGAATAATCCTATGAGCGATTTTAAGAGGCGTATAGCGAGTTTATTCTCAAATGCTTCTTTTGAGTCTGCTTTAATTAATTCCTACGAGTCTTTGAGGTATTTCTCGGGTTTTAAGGGCCTTGGAGGGGCCTTTCTCATATTAAGCAGGGATGGGACGAGTAAAATGTTCGTTACTGAGCTCGAAGCGCCTGACGCAAAGGAAGCAGTTTACGACCAATTGGTAGTTGTTGAAAAAACAAAAAAGTTTCAAGAAGAAATTGAAAAGGCCTTAAAGTCATACGGAGAGCGTGGGCAAATAGGGCTTGAGGATGGCTCGATTACGCTTTCTATGTACGAAGAAATCAAGCCCTACGTTAATAGCTGGGTAGGTATATCTAAGAAGATTTCTCAGCTAAGGTCGGTTAAAGACGATGACGAAATAAGTTTGATCAGGAATGCGGTTAAGATAGCAGAAGAATCTTTCTTGCAAATTAAGGACGAAATAAAGCCTGGGGCAACTGAAAATCACGTTGCTGCTGAATTAGAAAAAGCAATGAAAGAAGCAGGGGCCGAGGGGATCGCCTTTCCGACAATTGTAGCAAGCGGCGAAAGAGCAGCTAATCCGCACGCTGTTTCGACCGATAAAAAAATAAGGGATGGAGAGGTGGTTGTTGTCGATTTTGGAGCCAAATACAAGGGGTATGACAGTGATTTAACGAGAACCGTATTTGTGGGAGACGTTGGCGATACTATGCGCTCGGCTTTTGATGCAGTATTTGATACTCAGCAAACTTGCTTCAAAGCACTAAGCTTAGGTGCTAAACTTTCAGACGTAGCAAATTTAGCGATAAAAAATTTGGCCAAGTATAAGTTAGATAAATACTACACTCACTCTTTAGGGCACGGAATAGGGTTGGAAGTTCATGAGTCGCCGTATTTAAGTACTTCATCTCAGGATTTGTTGAAAGAGGGGCAAACGTTTACAATTGAGCCCGGAGTTTATATCGAAGGCGTGGGAGGAATCAGAATAGAGGACGATTTTTTGTCCACTAAGCAGGGGGTGACAAGGTTATCGTCTCTACCCGCAAAGCTCTGAGTTTTTTTCGCCGCGAATTAAGTTATATTATACTGAGGCCGGTTTACGCCCTTTACCAACGTATGCTTTACGAAGAGATAAAGAAAGGCAGCAAGCCTAATTCTGTGGCTCTTATTTTGGATGGAAATAGGAGGTGGGCTAGCTCTCTCGGTTTTTCTCCCGAATACGGTCACGAAGCGGGTTATAAAACGCTTAAGGATGCTTTGAACTGGTTCTGGGAGCTCGGGGTAAAAGAGGTTACGGTATATGCCCTTTCGACCGAAAATTTAAATAAGAGATCACCAGATGAGATTTCTCATATTTTGACCCTTTCTACAAAGGGTTTTTTAGAGTTAGCGGACAGCAAAGACGTTTACGAAAAAGGCGTGAGAGTAAAAGTTATTGGCGATATTTCAAAATTTTCTGATCAGGTTAAGAGCGCAATTAAAACGGTAGAAGAAAGGACCGCGCATAATTCGCCGCACTTGCTTCAAATAGCGTTAGGCTATGGCGGGAGAGATGAAATAATAAGGGCGGTCAGAACTATAGCGGAAAAAGTGAAAGAAGGAGAGTTGACTCCTGAAGATATATCCGAGGATACTATATCATCTTGTCTTTATACAGCGGGGGCTTCAGATCCTGATATAATAATAAGGACTGGCGGGGAAGAAAGACTTAGTAACTTCTTGTTATGGCAGTCCTCTTATTCCGAGTTAATTTTCTTAGACGTTTACTGGCCGCAGTTTAGAAAAATAGATCTTTACAGAGTAATACGTACTTTTCAAACCAGAAAAAGAAGGTTCGGGGCTTAATATCAATTTAAAAATTAGAAAGACTTTTATTAAATAGCGAAATTAATACTTATGATATTTTTTGATCAAGTCGCGGTAGTTAGTGCCTCGCTCATAGGTGCTTTAGTGGTCTTAATCGTTATAATAATTTTCTTGGCTTATTCCATAAGGATAGTACGCGAATACGAAAGGCTTGTTGTTTTTAGGTTTGGTCGCGTAATGGGCGAAAAGGGGCCCGGCATAGTTTTCATAATACCCATAGTAGATGTACCGAAAAAAGTCGATTTAAGGGAGAGATATATAACGGTTCCCCATCAAACTTGCATTACAAAGGATAATGCACCTGTTGACATAGACTTCCTGATTTACACTAAGGTGTTTAATGCAACAGATTCTGTGGTTCAGGTTCAGAATTTTGAAGGGGCCGCAACTGGCATAGCAACTACCACTCTCAGAGCGGTAATAGGGGACATTCAGCTGGACGAAATACTAGCTAAAAGGGATACTATAAACGCAATACTTAGGAGTAAATTGGATGAAGTGACCGCAAGGTGGGGTGTGAAGGTATCTAGCGTGGAAATAAGGGAAATAATTCCTCCTAAAGACGTCCAGGATGCCATGATAAAGCAAATGTCGGCCGAGAGAACGAGGCGTGCTGTGGTTATAGAAGCTGATGGTAAAAAGACCGCTACAGTAACTGTTGCGGAAGGTGATAAACAATCTGAAATTCTTAGGGCAGAAGGTGATAAACAAGCCGCGATTCTTAGGGCAGAAGGTTTATCCACCGCGCTTAAAACTATATCTGAAGCCGCTAAAACCATAGATGCTAAGACTATGACTTTGCAATACTTTGAAGCCTTGAAGCAATTAGGTTCAAGTCCGTCTACGAAATACATATTTCCAATGGAATTCCTGACTATGCTGAAGCCTATATCGGAGTTCGTAAAGAACTATACCGAAGAAGACCAGAAATGATTGTCCTTCCTCATAATATTTTTAACTCTAACGGGGATTAAGGGAGGTGGAAGTCCCCGTCCGTTAGGGCGGGGTAGTTTACTACGGTTGTACTAAGTCGGAATCCAGGTTAGGTAGTAGGCTTAGCTGTGGTCTATATGCTTGTGCAGCAATTCCTAATTCCTATAAATTTATGCCCAAGGAGGGCTTTTAATGCGCGCTATACAAAAAATTCTTTTTGCGAGTCGTTTAAAACTAATATTTCATCCAGAAAAAATCCAAATATTTAAAAGGAATTATTTTAAATTATTATATGGAATTGGACCAATTAGATAAAAAAATACTTTCATTGCTTCAAGAAGATGGAAAAATCGGCTATAGGGAAATGGCCAAAAAATTAGCGACTAACCCAAGTACGATTTTTAATAGGGTTAGGTCTATGGAATCTAAAAATATTATAAAAAAATACTCTGTAGTATTGGATTCGCAGCAGTTGGGTTTTGACCTTACGGCGATAGTTTTTATTCGGGCGGTAGGAACTCACATAACTGAATTAGAAAAAAAATTAGCAGAGATGGAAGAAGTGATGCTAGTTTATGACATAACTGGAGATTATGACGTACTGGTTATGGGCAAGTTTAAGAATAGAGATGAACTAAATAAATTCGTTAAGAAAATATTATCAATGGAGAGCGTAGAAAGGACGCTGACCAATTTGGTGCTTAACGTGATTAAGGAAGATCTTAATTTCGCCATAAGATAGCTTAGTAAACTACCACATCCTCACGGACTTACGCTCCCTAACCTCCGATTGCTTATTAAAAGCAATCTGGTTAGGCCTTTCGTTCAGCCTAGGGCTTTAATCCTCTGACTTGTTTGCCGCCTAGAATTATCGTTTGCATAGGCTGCCTAAATTAGAAACGTTTTTTTGCGAAAGCCGATATTTGCTATGTCTGATAGTACCCCAAAGAAGTATTGCCCCTATTGTGGCCATGAGTTGCCTCCTGGTCAGATTTGGTATTGCCCATATTGTGGTTCATCCTTGAAGGATTATTTTGAGCGCCAAGTGCCAAATTCGGTGAGCCAACAACCTAAAGTAAATAATAATAAGAGGCCTCTAGGAGTAACAATAATATCTATACTTGAAATTTTGTTTGGGTTTTTGTTCGCCTTTATAGGTATATCTTTAATTATAATCAGAGTTATAATAAACCCAAGTATGCTTCAGCAATTAAACTCTCAGATGCTCTCGTATTACGGGGTAACTTTTACTTATAATGAAATAGAAGCATATTCAATGTATATGGGACTAGTTTCATTTATTCTTGCAGTTATTTTGCTGATATCGGGTTATGGCTTGGTAAAAATGAAGAATTGGGGCAGAATTATATCTATGATTGTAGCAATTTCTGCATCGATTATTTCATTTATTGATATACTAATAGTTCCAAGCGCGTATTTCATATTAATATTATTGATTTCTTTGATTGAATTTATTTATCTTGAGCGTTCACGGAATTTCTTTAAGCGCGCAGACGAACTAAAATCGTGAAATAGTCCGAGCGGAGGGCTAAGCCTAATTATTTCTATCCGTATTCTATGAAGTTGGCATTTAATGATGAACTGGAAGAATTGGCTAGAAGAAGGGGGTTCTTTTGGCCTAGTTATGAAATATACGGAGGCACGGCGGGGCTCTATGACATAGGTCCTAATGGGATTAAGGTAAAACAAAAAATAGAAAATCTTTGGAGGGATCATTTTATAACTTCTTCGTTATTAAATATCGTTGAAATAGAGACCCCGATGGTAACTCCTCAGCGCGTACTTGAAGCGAGTGGTCACGTTGAATCTTTTACTGATCCTTTAGTGATCTGCCCTAAGTGCCACAGAGTTTATAGGGCAGACCAGCTAGCCGAGGCTCAGCTGAAGATCAAAACTGAAGGCATGACTCTCGGTGAACTGAAAAAGCTTTACTCCGAAAAAGAAATTAAATGTGAGGCTTGTGGGACTAGATTATTAGATATCCAATCTTTTAATTTGCTTTTTCGTACCTATATAGGCCCGTTTACTGCGGAAAGCGGATTTCTAAGGCCTGAAACAGCGCAAGGAATATTTACGGCGTTTAAACGGGCTTTTGAAGCCGAAAGAAAGAAACTTCCGCTGGGCGTTGCCCAGGTAGGAAGGGTTGCTCGTAATGAAATATCCCCGAGGCAGAGCTTGATACGCATGAGAGAATTTACCATAATGGAGTTCGAGTTCTTTTTTGATCCCGATCAAGTGCCTGATTTGGGCTCGTTGCAAAATAAAGTGGTAAAGATTAGGCTCAGTAATAACACGCTTGTGGCTGAAAAAATGAAAGACATCGCAGCGCGCGGCCTACTCAAGCACCCATGGATGGGATATTTTATGGCTTCTACGGCGGATTTCATGGAAAAAATCGGGTTTACCGCCGATGAGGTAGTATTTCAGGAAAAGAGCGAAAAAGAACGGGCTCATTATAGCGCTCAGACATTTGATGTCCTAGTTAGCACTAAAAGGTGGGGAGATGTAGAGGTGGCTGGTATTGCTTATCGTACAGATTACGATTTGAGGCATCACTCGGAGTTCAGCGGGCAAGACTTATCGGTATCGGTCCAGTTGGCCGTTCCTGTAACTAAGAAAGTGGCCCACGTTTGGGTAAACAAAGCAGCTCTGGGAAAGAAATTTGGTAAATACTCCGTAGATATTGTAAACGCGTTAAATGCCTTAGCGGAAAGCACAAATGAAGAAGAGTTAGGTAATAAGGAAAAAATAATTCTCGATTTATCGTTTGGAAAAGTGGAGATAACCAGCGATTTAGCGCGTATCGAATTTAAAGAAGAAACTGTTAACAGTGAAAAGATTTACCCCCACGTCGTTGAACCCTCTTTTGGAGCTGATCGTTTACTGTACGCCGTTTTGGATCATTCACTAAGGAATAAAGAGGACAGAAGAATTTTATCGTTACCGAGCGCTATAGCCCCGTACGACATTGCCGTGTTCCCGCTAGTCGAGGAAGAAAAATTGGTCCTTAAGGCAAAGGCGATTTTCCAGATGCTTAAAAAAACTGGTTTTGAGGTTCTATATGACGAAGACGGGACAATTGGTAGGAGGTACGCAAGAGTAGACGAGATAGGCGTTCCGTGGGCTATAACGGTCGATGAAGAGTCGATTGCTGGTAGAGGGGTGACGATTAGGGATAGGGACAGCTGGACGCAATGGAGAGTTAGCGAGGCAAGGTTGAGCGAAGCAATTGAGGCACTCAGAAAAGGATTGGACTTAAAGTCATTAGGTCTCGCGTAAAACGAACGCGGACTCTACTCGCGGCCCTAAAACGGGGTAGGCTTATTTTTGATCCAGCTAAAGATAAAAAATTATTTTTTGGCATGTAAACTTTTTTGAAAGGTTGCTTATGAATCTATTAAGGGGGGCAATGTTTGCAAAAGAAGAGAAAAGGAAAAAAGCTTGTGCCTTTAAATTATAAAATGGAAAACAAAGTTGAAAGGAGAATGAGGGTAAAGAAGAGCGAATCAGTTAAAGAAGGGGAGGCTAAGATAAAGCCTCAGATAGCGAATCAATTAAAGATAACCGGTAGTCT
>JAGDXE010000022.1 GCA_023256375.1 Thermoproteati archaeon
AACCTTTCTCAATTCATCTCCTCCCCGAAGGTCGGAGCTTTCTTGCTCATATCTCTGTAAGACGAATTGACCTGGCTGACGGTTGGAGGGACGATCGTGTACCAATAAACAGTCTCGTAAAGGTCTGTGAACTTCGCCCATACCTTGTTTATTTCGCCCATGCCGACGTAAGTGCCCGTAAGCGGGCCGCCTACCCAGTGAAGCGTTGCCGAGGGGGAGTAAGAGCTATCGATCAAGCTAGTATTTTCTATTGCTATGTAGTTCCAGTGTGCCATAGAGGTGGCCAAAGCAGACTGAGCATAAATGCCTTGCAGCGATGAGTTAATAGCGGACAGCTTAGCGCTCAGCTCCGAGTTGCTTGACTTCAACGACGAAACCTCAGCGTTTAACTGGGTTATCCTTTGGCCATCAACTGACTGAACTGAATAATACATGCTGGCAAAAGCCGCGGTACTAACCAGTAAGACCAACGCGACTATAGATAGGATTAATAGCATTGCCTTCATTCTTGCTCATGAAATAACACCCCTCAGTTAAAACAGATTTTTCAACATTTATTGCAATTTATATGCAAATCTAAACCTAAGAAATCTCTATTTAGCCCACTGGCCAAAAGCCGTACTTCCATTATACACGAACGGCTTGTCCGAACGAGTTTAGGCGGCCAAATCGTGTAATAAGCGATTTAAACGCGGACATCTCTCTCAGAACGCCGACTTTGCACGCTTCGCGTGTGCTCGCATTAGTCCTTTTTCTCTTAGTACGCGGTGAAAAGCCTCGACGTCCCTGCAGCGAAGATTAAGCCTGCTTAACTTATTCTCATCTAATTCGGATATATTTGTAGAGTCTTGAAGTTCTTCATTTCCTGAGCGTAAGGCGAAGAGCTCGGGAGCTGGAAAGTTCAATTGCGTAAGTACCTGAGCCTTGACTTCCCCTACCTTCATGTCCGGAGAAACCATGACGTATTTAAACTCACGTCTCCTACCGAAACCTGGCCCGTTTCCAAATACCCCGCTGACATCGACTTTGACGCGCGGGTCAGTCCGTCGCGAGGACATCATTCTCATTTTTGATCAGCCATGGGACGGCGTCTTCATGCCCGTTTTCTCCTTCACAGGGCTTATAAACCTGCTGGAACGCGTAGGCGTTCCATTGCCTTTTTCAATTTTACCAGAGAACCACTAACCAGTATTATCTCGTTTTTTGTAAATAAATTCGCGGCCCTAAACTTTTTAATACCTATGTTTTTGACCCGGACCACCTGAAATTTATCTTCTCTCCAAACTACCGCTGGGGACGCTTGAACTAAGCCGACTCTTCCGAATTCCTCCCTCAAAGCCTTAAGCGTAACCTCAACGTCGCCCTTGACCAATAAATACCTATCCTTATCCCTTACCACGGCCAACTCACCACGCTACGCGTCGCGCGCTCCTCTGGCATCCCTAGAACCTCTATTAGGTAAGCAATGATATCCCGAGGATCTTTTACTTCTTTTGAATTTGAGGGGCTAAGCGTAAAAAGAAATCTTGTCCTAGGATTTCTCCTTAAAAATCCCGCTAGCTTACCCGGCTGATTATAAAACTCATACAAGTTGATCAATGCAACGGCTTTACCTACTTTTACTCTGTTAAGGTTTAATTCCGCCCCTATCCTATAGATATCCGGAACCCTTTTTCCGTATGGGAGCTCCAAAAATCCATCTTGAACGCTCTTTCCCTTGGAGTAAACCCTAATACCTAGCAATTCAGCAATCTTTAAATCTTCAGCAGCGAGCACCCCTTTTCTAGCTAAGACTAGTCGATAACCCTTTTTTTTAAGGGCTTCAAACACGTCCCTACCACCGGCACATAAATCTGGCTCAATAGCTTTCAACATTTAACACCCATTGAACCAAGAAAGAAACTTTTAGCCTCTCTCCCTTTTTCCGTCTTACCGCCAGCTCCTACCACAACCTTTACCGTGTTGTCGCCAGAACCAACAGAAATACTCCCTTTTACCAAATCCTGCTTATCCAACCTGACGTGTAGTTTCCACCCTTCGAGCCTAAGATCAAGATCGTCAATCAATTTTTGCCGGTTTTTTTCATCGCTTATTAAGCGCTCGTAGGCCGCCATGGCTTCTTTTCCCTGTTCTTTAACTTTCATCATTATGATTGGCTCGCCGTAAACCCCAGTAAGCTTTTCCTCGACTATCTTGTTAGTCCCCGTAAGGAAAGAAAGAGCACCTTTTACCTTATCTTCGTCCTCCGTTGCGTGGCAAAGGGCCCTAACCTCAACGTATTTTATCCTCATAACGTAGAAAAAGCGGTAACTTAAATGCCTATTCTACTTAAGTTCTACTTGGGCGCGCCTTTAGACATAAGAACGCCGATTTCTTTGAGCCTCTTGTATATTTTTTCAACGGCCTTATAAACGTCATCTTCGCTTCTAGCCCCGGTGCAAACCATCTTGCCGGATCCGAAAATCAACAACACGACTTTTGGGTCAGTCATCCTATATATAAGACCTGAAAATTGTTCTGGCTCATATAAGACGTTCTCTAATTGAAGGCCAGCTCTTTCTAGGTTTACCTCCGACATCAGGTTTGCGCTAGCTACCACGTTTTGAATAAAGACCTCGGGTTTTCCTTTAATCTCTATTCCCTTTTCTTTTAACGTTTTAACTATTTCATCTACTGCTTCGTAAACTCCTGTAGAACTCTTCGCCCCGGTGCAAACCATCTTACCAGACGAAAATATTAAAGTGGCCGTCTTTGGTTTGGATAGCCTAAACAAAAGGCCTGGGAAGCGCTTCGGGTCGTAATCTACGCCCGGTATTGCGCGAGCTATCTGGTATAAGTCGATCGTTTCGCCCAAAGAAACCGAGGCTACAACGTTTTCTATCCTAATGGAAAACTCTTCCATATTTTCTCCTACTATATATAAGCACTTATATAAATGAACTACTTCGGCTTCCCCCGAAAGTTTACAAGAAAATCAAAGCCGTACAAGCTTATTTGCTAAATAAATGTAACCTTAAACTTGTTCAAGGCGATTATCTTCGATATGGACGGTACCTTAGTTGACTCCAAAGAAGCAATCCAGGCACAACTTTCCGATTACGCCCTCTCGCTAGGGCTTAATCCCTTACCGAAGGATGCGCTTACCGCGCTAATAGGCAAGACTGACGAAGAAATAGCAACCAAAATACTCGGCCAATCGGATGAAAAGACAATAACCCAAGCAATAAATTGGTTTAATGATACCCATGACAAGTATTACGGTAAGCTAGCCAAAATTTTTCCAGAAGTCCCCCAATGCCTAGAACTGCTTACCAAGCATGGCTATCGGTTAGGTTTGGTCAGTAACGCCACTTCAATCATGCTAAGTAAGTTTATGAGCTGGTCGGGACTTGGTCATTATTTCGACGTGTCAATAGCGGCCGACCAAGCCAAAGGTAAACCAGCTCCCGACATGCTACTTATGGCTGCTCGTAGATTGGCGATCGACCCGCGCGAAATGATTTACGTCGGCGATACAGCGTACGATATCATTGCCGCGAAATCGGCTGGTACCGTTGCAGTAGCAGTACTCAGCGGGGTTGGGGGGATGCAAGAATTAGCTCAAGAAAAGCCAGATCTTCTTTTACCAGAGGCTGCTTGGGTATGCAGAATCCTTCACCGATATGAATTTAGCCCCAAAGGACCAGATACCCCCCTCACTGTATGATATCACTTTAATAGCGGTTTTAATACTTGTGTATATTCCTACTTACCCTTAAAGAATCAAAGGGCGTGCTTTTTGCTTATCTTAGTTTATCACCCCTCTCGAGGGCGTTCGCAGACTTCCACTCTTGGGCCTCGAGGTCGCCCACTAATGAAGCCGGGTATTGGCGCTCGGTTCGCGCCCATCCTTCCCCCGCGTATCTCGTTACCTTTATCCGCAATGCCAACCTGGTTACGGCGGCACTCCGGGCCAGTTCTCGCTGGTTCCTCTGGCACTCCTCTAGGTTTTCCTTGAATGCTTTCTACAGGACTTCCCATAAATTATCCAGAAATATAATTTTCGCAATTCATTCCTCCCTTCGGGGCTTCCCTGCACGCCTTTTGTAAGAGATTCCCAAGGCTGGAACACGTATAGCTAAGGCGCACTCCTACCCCAAAGTCTAGCAGAATCTTTTTAAAAGCTACCCTAATTTGAGTTATGCCCGAAGTTAGGCTAGAAAATATAAGGAAGTCCTTCGGAAAAAATCAGATACTTAACGGCATTAATTTAGATGTAAACAACGGTGAATTTCTCGTTTTATTGGGGCCTTCTGGGTCCGGAAAAACTACGACGCTAAGAATAATTGCAGGATTAGAAATTCAAGACTCAGGGCACGTATACATAGGGGACAAACTCGTTGACTCTATGGCCCCCAAAGACAGGGATGTAGCGATGGTATTTCAGAATTATGCCCTTTACCCGCATAAGACCGTAGCGGAAAACATCGCAATGCCACTTATCGCAAAAAAGGAAAAGGCATCAGTTATCGAGGAAAAAGTCGAAGAAATCGCAAAAAGGCTCGACATATCGGAACTATTGGAGCGCTATCCGAGACAACTTTCTGGTGGCCAGCAGCAAAGGGTAGCGCTGGCTAGGGCATTGGTTAAAGAGCCCGAGGTTTTTTTGATGGATGAGCCTCTTTCTAATCTTGACGCTAAATTGCGCGTGTCCGCTAGGACCTTTCTGAAGGCGCTACAAAAGAAACTCGGGATTACGACGATTTACGTGACGCACGATCAAGCTGAAGCGATGGCCATGGCGGATCGGGTCGCGTTGATATCAGATGGCCTGGTACAGCAATTGGCGCCTCCAGATGAATTGTACTTCAGACCGGTCAATGAGTTCGTCGCCGGTTTTTTGGGGAGCCCATCAATAAACATGATCGATGGGGAATCGGTCGAATCTGGTTCGACCTTGAAGTTGCTTGGGTCGGAGCTAAAAATTCCTCATAAAATCAGTGAGGGAAAAGTCAAAATAGGAATTCGGCCAGAAGATATATCGATATCGAAAGAGAAGGGATTAGTAAAAGCACAGGTCTTCGTCGTGGAGCCCCTGGGTTCAGAAACCCTGGTCACGCTAGAGGCAAGCGATGGGACGCGCGTTGTAGCAAAGGCGCTTGGCGACCTGAAAATTAAAGAGAACGAAACGGTCTGGATTTCAATTAATGAAGCTAAAATTCTCGTGTTCAAAGACGGCTATAGTGTTTGGCCTTAGGCTCGTTCGTCCCTTGACCGAGCCAAACCACAGTCCCTTGATTATATATTTTTGTAGTATCACGGAAATCACCATTATCGGTAACGCGACGATTAAACCCGCCGCACCCAAAAGGGCGTAATTTGTGACCTGGCCGCTTCCAAAAGTCAGGGCTTCAGCCACGAAAACCGTAGCGGTTTCTGTACCAGTTGGGGGAAAATTAAAGGCGTACGCGCTAGCCCCGATAGTAACGGCAAACATAAACTCGCTGTAACTGGCTATTATCGCAAAAAACGCCGCTACGGCTAAAGCGGGCCTAACTATCGGCAATATTACGTCAAAAAACGCCTGAATTTTAGTCTTCCCGTCCACTTGGGCTGCTTCGTCGATTTCCTTGGGTATGTCATTATAGAAACCAACCAATATCCAAACAGATAAAGGAAGCGTAAAAACGGGGTATATCAGCATAAGCGCCCACCAAGTATTAAGCAGATTTAATTTGGTGACCAGCGAATACAGCGGTACGAGGTACACTATGGATGGAATCGTGTACAGGTAAAGGGACCAAGCAAGCAATTTCGTCCCGCCCAGTTTATATCTAGCTATGGAATAGGCGGCTGGGGCTGCCAAAAGTATAGTAGCTACGGCTACAACTGGAGCAATTATGAAACTGCTTATTAAGTAAGGCGCTCCCTGCTCAATAGCTTCGACGTAATTTTTGTACCCCAACCAGGGCCTAGACGGCAACATATTAATCACGACACCAGAAGCATGTAGGGACGTTATAAAAGTCCATATTATGGGGAAAAAGGCAAAGATGCCCAACACAGCAAGAATCAAGTAAGCGGTAAACAATACCAATTTATGAGGTAGGTTTAGGTCAAACGCGTACGGGTGAATGCGCCTTTTTTCCTTAGTTTTTTTCACTTCAGCAACCTTAGAAAGGCCGAGCCGCTCCCTTAACCCAACGGTCCTTATAAATAATAGGGACAACACGGTAGAGATTACAGCTAACACCGTAACCATGGCCATAGCCTCCCCCTGGTATCCGCGCACGAATGCGTTGGAGTAAGCGTAATAGGCCAACACCGAGTTATAAGGGTTAAAACCGCCTGAGTTAAAGACAAATACCACATCAAAAGTCCTGAAGGCAGTTATCATGCTCATGAGTACGGTCACGATCAACGCCGGCTTAAGAAGCGGCAAAGTTAATTCTCTAAAGCGCTGAAGGGTAGAAAACCCATCTACTTCCGATGCTTCCTTAAGCTGAGGCGGTATAGATTGCAGACCTGCTAGTATCAAAAGAAAAGCAAACGGGACCGTTTGCCATATTGCCACCAAAGATAAAGACCACAACTCAACGCTTGGATTTGAAAGCCAGCCTATTCTGGGTAATCCCAAGGCGTGAAGCATAAAATCCAGCGGCCCGACGAATGGATCGTATATAATTTGCCACACCACCGCGGCCACAACAGCGGGCAACAACATCGGAGAAACTAAGATCGCGGTAAAGAAAGACCTACCCCTCTTTATCACGTCTACCGCAAGAGCAAGTAGGAGGGCAAGACCCAAATCCGCGGACGTCACGGCGGCCACAAAAATTAAGGTATTTATAAATACTTTATCAAAAAATGCATCAGCGATCATAATACTGTAATTGCGTAGTCCGTCGAAGCCCTGAAACGCAAAAAACGGGCTTATTTTCGAAAAACTAAATACAACTGACTCAACTATCGGGTATACCGTAAACAATAACAAATAAATAATGAATGGAAGAGCCAAGAAAAGTGGAGCAAACCTTTCGGGTCTCTCTATCTTTTCTTTCAAAAAAATGCGCCTTTTAGCTGGAACTTACTGTTTGTTCCCACTGGGTAGCCGCAGATGAAAGCGCTGGGTAAGCGCTCGCCTTACCTATAAGGTAATTGTAAACCGCGCTGTTGAGTACGGGCATAAGTTTAGTAGCCGTATACGGTAGCGTTGGCGGGTTAGCGTAGGCATAGGAGACCGCATTCACGTAGAAACCGAACTCGGTTGCGTGAGTTGAGTTTTGGGAGATCAGAGATATCGCGCCTAGTTCGCTTGGAGGAAAGCCTCCCCTATAATAAAGGCTAGCGGCTTCCTTATCACCCGTTAGAAATTCTAGGAAGGCGAAGGCCTGAGCTTTATGCTTGGAGTACTTGGCGATCCCTAAGAATGAACCACCCGCCTCGGAATAGCCACCTGGGAGAAGCGCCATGCCAATTTTACCCGCTATGGTCGGGTAAAGCGACGGATTATTAAAATTATCGTAAAACCCAGACCAAGCCAGATCCATGGCGTACTGGCCAGTTCCAAATAACGACTGCAGATGAGAGTAATCTACAGTAAGCACTGTAGGAGATGGCTCATAATTCACCAATTCCTTGAGCGTTTCGAGCGCTTGAACTCCCGCGGGCCCCGCGAAAGACGGCTTTAAAGATGGCGTGAAGAGTACGTTATAACCTGGCAATCCTCCCTTGGTACCACCGTTTAGCGTAGAGTTCCTAGCGTACCACCAATAAAATATCGCGGGATATGTATCAATCAACCCATGACCTACGTTATCATCAACTATCATACCGTATTTCGTTATATTGTGAGATGTCACGAATTGATCGGCCCAAACCACTTCCGTCCAGTTAGTCCATTCGTTTGGGTTAAATGGAACACCGTACTCGGCTTTGAACTCAGCGGCATAAGTTGGATTATCGAAAATGTCAGTCCTATAAAAGAGGACCAGCAAGCTAGTGTCCGTTGGTAGCCCGATTATAGAGGTTTTACCCGTACTCTGATTGTAAAATTCTCCGCCAAAGGACAGTAAAGCGGGAGATAAGTCAGAAAGATTATAGTGCGAGCTATTTATCAAAGAATTTAAGGGATATACGTAGGGCGCAATAGCGCCTGACATCGTGGGACTCCAAGTAAATATATCGTAAGATGACGCATTACCTTGGCTTTCGGCCAAAGTTTCCTTCTGGAGCACGTTCCCAAAAGTTGTAACTATAAAGTTGAAGTGAACGCTAGGGTTAAGCTTCTCGTAATCACTTGCAGCCATCTCTACTGTCTGCTGATTCCAACCACCTACCACGACTACGTTAAGTGTAACGGCCTTACTATTCGTAGTCGTGTAATAATAAACCGACGCACCAGCAGCAATTACCACAAGAAAAGCTATTAGGGCAGCCCATAATTTCCCTAAGCCCTTTTTCATGCAAACCCTGTTAATTAAAGCGCCTTCTTTTAAGTATTGTTTTGCAACTTTATGTCACGTCTAAACCCTCAGGAACTTAGAGACCAAAGTGAGCTACTTTTCCGCTAAAGCTTAAGCTTTAGCCAATGATCGTGTACGAATCCTCGCACCCACAGCAGAGGTCTAGTCGTTAGGCCGTTTAAGATCCCCTGCCGCAACTCAGTTATGAACGCGTTGATCGCTACCGCCCAATCGGGCCGGCCCTACCTTTATCAGATAGCACAATAGAGAATATAACTCCTTCTATTAATATAACGTCCCTATTGAGGTCATATTGGGAGAAGTCCGTCTACTCTTCGCTAAAGCCGTATTACTGCTTCCGCCCCCTCAAACCTCTATTGCCTATAAAACTAACCGAAGCGTTCAAAATAATGAGATAGTAAAAAGGCCTTCAAGAAGTTGTTGCTTAAAGCGCTAAAATCATCTGCTCGATAAACCTCTCTTGATATTTTTATAAAGATTAAGGCCGAAATTGGTGGTCTATGCCGCAGGCACACGCGCCTTGGGCCAAGGGGAACTCCCACCTGGTTAAGCGCTCAAAGTGGACCAAGCGCCTTATTAATGGTTAAATTAATACTTCGAGTTGATAGAAAACGGTGACTGGGTCCTGCTCTACCTTAACGATAATATCAGATACGTAGTTAAAGCGAGCCCCGACTTAAAGTTTCATACGCACAAAGGATATCTTCTTGGATCTGATATCGTGGGAAAAGAGTACGGAGAAACCGTTAAAACTTCAGGGAGTATCCCGTTCGTATTATTAAAGCCGCAAATCAGGGACTTTATTAGAAAGTTCTCGAGAAGCTCGCAAATAATTTACCCCAAAGATGCCGCGGCCATAATAAATTACTTGGGAATAGGCCCCAGTTCGGTCGTCCTAGAGGGTGGCGTTGGAAGCGCTGCTCTAACGGTGGCCATGGCGTACGCGGTCGGAGCAACTGGAAAAATTATTGGTTACGATACTAGGCAAGAAGCCATCGATACCGCAAGAAAGAACCTTGAATCAATTGGCATTTCAAACGTCGAGTTAAGGCTGGGAAAAGTAGAAAGTTATTCGGAAGATCCCGTCGACGCGGTGACTCTTGACATTCCTTCGCCGTGGGAAGTAGCTGGATGGATTAAATCGGCCCTTAAACCGTCCTCCTTTTGCTCATGTCTGTGCCCTACCTTTAATCAAGTAGAGAAGACGGTACTCGCCTTGAGGGATCAGGGATTTGTCGACGCTCAGGCCGTAGAGGTCCTGGAGAGAAAGATTAAGGTAGCCGAAGACGCAACAAGACCTGAGAACCTAGGCCTTTCACACACCGCTTTCCTTGTGTTCGCTAGATCTACAAAGTTGAATTTTAGGTTTGAGGAAGTTGGCCAAAAACACCGTGAAAACAAGGCCCAAGATGAATCCGAAGAAACCCCCGCCTACTATGAACAAAGCGACCAAGGCCTTATCCGAACATAATTTTCCTCCTATTTCTTTGCCCATAACTATGCCGAATAAAACGAGAAAACCTATGGTTAACGCCGATACCGTGGTGCCTACATAAAATTCGGTTACTTTATCCACTGCGGGAGTAATCGCTGTTAGCAGTTAAGCGTTGAGGTTATTTCAAAGAATGATTCAACGCGTAAGTATAACGCTGTGAGCCACTGTTCAGCTAAAGCTCGAATTTCACCTTATCCGTTGGCACATCGAGAAAGCAAAAAATGGGTCAAAAATCTGGATCTTACCAGTCAATACGCCTTCTTCTCTATAAAAGAAATCCGCGCACTTCGCAAAAGCGACAATATCCGCTTCTAAATCCCTAACCGTGACTTCAGCTTGGCTAACGGCCCCTAGAATTAAGTGCGGCAAGTTTAGTATTGAGCGTTAAGAAAAGTTTATCAATCAGGCAATAATAAATTTATGAGCGAAAAGAGCGTATTATTAGCAGTTCAGGAGGCGATGGCCAGGGATGTCGGCCGTATGATAGCCCGGATAAGCCCCAAAGCCATGCAAACGATTAATGCTCGCGTCGGAGATTATCTGGCCATAAAGGGAAATAGGACTGCTTACGCTACCGTTTGGCCCGCTGCCCCCCAAGACGAAGGATCAGATATAATAAGAATTGACGGTATAATAAGGGAAAACGCGGGAGCAAGCATTGGAGACTTAGTAGAAATACGCAAGGTTGAATTAAGGCCACTCACGAGGCTGGCCTTAGCTCCAACGCAGCAAATATCATTTGGGACCGATTTTAGGGCACTCGTGGCCGAGACGCTGCAGGGCAAACCAGTAGCTCCAGGAAACATGGTAGTTGTCCCAGTAATGGGGCAAGCGATAAGGCTTTATGCAACTTCTTCGATACCAGCAAATGGAGGGATAGTAATTGATACTACTGAAATAATGATTTCAGGCGAGCCGGTCAGCATGCCAGCTTCCAGCGCACCGATGATTACTTATGAAGATATAGGGGATATGGAAGACGCAAAACAAAAAGTAAGGGAAATCATAGAGCTTCCATTAAAGCACCCGGAACTTTTCAAGCACCTAGGGATTGAACCACCTAAGGGCATACTACTCTACGGGCCTCCTGGAACTGGAAAGACCCTGCTGGCAAAGGCTATCGCCAACGAAACTAATTCAAACTTTTTCACGATAAACGGACCAGAAATAATGAGCAAATTCTACGGCGAATCGGAAGAAAGGCTAAGAGATGTATTCAATAATGCAGAGGCAAGGCCGCCTTCGATAATTTTTATTGACGAGATAGACGCAATAGCGCCGAAAAGAGAGGACGTAAGCGGAGAAGTAGAAAAGCGCGTAGTTGCTCAACTTTTAACCGCAATGGATGGCCTAAAGAGCAGGGGTAACGTAGTAGTAATAGGAGCTACGAATAGGATAGACGCAGTAGATCCCGCGTTGAGGAGACCGGGAAGGTTCGACAGAGAAATAGAAACGGGCATACCGGACAATAAAGGCAGAAGAGAAATACTTCAAGTCCACACTAGAAACATGCCACTTTCTGATGACGTTAACTTGGACCAGCTAGCAGAAATTACTCACGGGTTTACGGGAGCCGACCTGTCCAATTTAGTCAAAGAGGCAGCAATGAGCGCCTTAAGGAGGGTTTTACCAACTATTAACCTAAAAGAGGGCATCATACCAACGGAAGTATTATCTAAAATTAAAGTTCAATACAAGGATTTCGAAGAAGCCTTAAGGATGATACAGCCCTCTGCCTTAAGGGAATTTTACGTAGAAGTACCCGAAGCCCACTGGGAAGACGTTGGAGGACTTGAGGACGTTAAGCAAAAGCTAAAAGAGGCGGTAGAATGGCCGCTCAAACACCCGGATTATTTCCAAGGCATGGGTATAACGCCAGTCAGGGGCATACTACTCTACGGGCCTCCTGGAACTGGAAAGACCCTGCTGGCAAAAGTAATTGCTACCGAGAGCGAGGCGAATTTCATCAGCGTAAAAGGCCCTGAAGTATTGAACAAGTGGGTTGGTGAAAGCGAAAAAACGATTAGAGACATATTCAGAAAAGCTAGACAGTCAGCTCCATGCGTGATTTTCTTTGATGAATTAGATGCAATAGCGCCGATGAGAGGACAGTCTTTTGACAGCGGCGTAACCGAAAGGATTGTAAATCAATTGCTGTCGGAGATGGATGGTATATCACCCCTCAAGAATGTAGTCGTAATGGGTGCTACAAACAGGGCTGACATATTAGATCCAGCACTGCTCAGACCGGGCCGCTTTGATCAAGTAGTATACGTGCCACCTCCTGACCTTAAGGCACGCCTGGAAATATTAAAAATTCACGCCAAGCGCGTGCCACTGGCCGACGACGTAAGTTTAGAAAAAATCGCCGGCTTGACCGAAGGATACTCTGGCGCCGATCTTTACGCGCTGGTAAGGCAGACCGCAATAATAAGGCTCCGCAAAGAGGGCAAGCCATCAAAGGTAACAATGGAGGACTTTTCTGAGGCCCTTAACGAAATTAAACCTAGCATAACCAAAGATCAGCAAATGATTTATGAAAAAGAGAACAGGAGGCTCCAGGGCTTAATAGTTTGATCATTTTTTAGCGGTAAGTTGAGCTGGAGGTTCAGGAAATCCTTCCTTAACCCTGCTTTCAGCTAAGGCCTCTGCTTCCTTCATTATGGATTCTGCGTCCTCCGAAAGCGGAGCGCCCGTCATTGGCCCAGTAGCGATCTCCGCTTCGGACATTATGGAATTTACTTCTTCTTCTATAGAGGATATTTCCTGAGAGGCCTCTGGCATGATCTCAGATAAAGGCCCCATCACTTTTTTTAAAACGCCAAAGGAAGAGCCCAGGCTGGCGGCAAAATCCCCCACGTCCAGAGTGGTCTCAAGCCGTAAGGCTACTCTTTCAAGCGCGATTTCCGTCGAAAATATGACCTTAGCTGACTTCTTTACTTCCGCGGCTTCATTAGCGAAAATTTTGGCTTTTTCTTGATCGCCAGAAGAAAGCGCGTCGGTTGCCTTGCTTATCAACTCTTTCTCCCTGACCTCCATCGTAGCTTCCTCCCTTTTTAGCTTATTTATTTCGGTGCTCAACCTTATAATTACCTTCTGCAGCTTTTCCCTAAGGTGTTCTCTCATATTTTCATGACGGTTGTTGGGTTATAACCATTACTAAGAAAGTGATCAGCAACGCCGCTTTTTAAAAAATATTAATGCTCGGATAAAAAACCTTAGCCTACGGGTCCTAGGCCAAACCTACTCGCTAGCTGATCGGCGTAGCTTTGTATAACCTTTATTCTTTCCGGTTTTAGCCCCCTGAATCTACCCTGCACCTTCAAGTACTCCTCTACTGGTTTTCTCTTGGGCACCGGCACCGTGACCTTAAGTACGCCGTGATCGACTTCGTACAATGGCCATAACCCCGTCTGTACGGCTAACCTAGTTACTTCCACTGAGATCTTCGAATCGTGCCTCCAACCCAAGTTGCAGTCTGATATCACGTGCAAAAATGAGGGACCGTCTGCGTCAAGCGCCTTTTTTACTTTATTCGCTAAGTCCAAGATGTAGGCCGGCGAACCAGTTGCGGCGTAGGGTATGTGGTGAGCAGTTACTATGCCCATCATGTCCTTTTTCATCTCTGGCTTTCCTTCCCAGCTAGTAGTAGTCCAAGCCCCGTATGGGGTCGAACTACTCCTCTGGATACCCGTATTCATATAGGCTTCGTTGTCGTAAAGGAGATAAGTTACCCTATCACCTCTTTCAAGCATGCCGCTGAGAGATTGCAACCCAATATCTGCGGTGCCACCGTCTCCCGCCACTACCAGTACTCTTGGGTCCTCCTTGAACTTGCCGTATTTTTCTTTTAGTATATCTATAGCCGCCCTTACGCCAGAAGCCGTAGCCGCCGAGTTCTCAAAGGCATTATGTATCCAAGGTACTCTCCACGCCGTATAAGGCAAGTAAGTAGTGGTAACTTCGACGCAACCCGTTGCGTTAACAACAATAACATTTTTGCCCGTAACCCTACCTACTATATTTAGTATGGTGCCCGCACCGCACCCAGCGCAAAGAGCATGGCCTGGCGCTAATATACCCTCCGAAGTTGGGATATCCTTTATAGTTTTGTATAATTCGGTCATTTTAATCACCCTCTAAGAGCCGGGTAGGAAATTCTATACGCGATATTTCCATCCACGGCGGTTTTTATCTCTTGGAACATCTGCTCAAAGTCGGTCAACTTCATATCCCTTCCGCCTATACCGGAGACGAAGCTGACCAAACTGGTAGGCAGTTGCCTCGACTGCACAAGCGAAGTAACTACGTCTTGGTAAAGCGATGGAGCGCTGGAACCCATAGGCATAGAACGATCTAATACGCCCACGCCCTTAACACCGCTAAGTGCATCTACTACCTGCTGCTTGGGGAAGGGCCTAAACAGCCTTATCTTTAGAACCCCTACCTTCATGCCTTGTGCCCGAAGCCTGTCTGCTTCCTCTTTAGCGGTGCCGCTCACAGAGCCCATCGTTACCAATACGTAATCGGCATCATCAGTCTTGTACTTCTCAATCATACTATAGGACCTACCGAAGTGGGCAGAAAACTCCTTATCGAACTCGTCTATGATCGGTAATGAGCTGTCTATCGCCCTTTCTTGCCTGTACTTAATCTCGAAGTAGTAATCTGGAGGTGCCAGAGTCCCCAAAGAAACGGGCTTAGCAGGGTCTAGCATTACAGAAGGCTTCCTGGGAGGGAGATACTTATCTACGTCTTCCTGGAAGGGTAAAGTTATGGGTTCGTACTCATGGCTAAGTATATAACCATCTAACCCAACCATTACCGGCAATGAAACCCTGGGATCTTCAGCTATACGAAACGCTTCTATCGTGCTATCGAAGGCTTCCTGAACAGTTTCGGCGTACAACTGTATCCAGCCAGACTCTCTTTCTGCCATTGCGTCGCTCAGATCATTCCATATATTTATGGGCGCAGAAAGAGCCCTGTTGGCCACTGCCATCACTATGGGCAACCTAAGCGATGAGGTTATGTAAACTACTTCGTGCATGAGCGCCAATCCCTGAGATGCAGTACTAGTAAAGACCCTCGCTCCAGCTGCAGAAGCACCTAGAGCGGCACTCATCGCTGAGTGCTCGGACTCAACTGGAATAAATTTGGCTTTTAGCTCTCCATTCGCTATCATATGCTCAAGCGTTTCGACTATGATCGTCTGCGGCGTAATGGGATAGGCTGATACGACGTCTATATTAGACATCTTAGCGGCTTCAGCGACCGCTTGATCACCGCTAAGTATGGTCTTAGTACCCCTCTTTTCTTCAAGAACTGTAGAAGACATTTATTTCGCCTCATCAATATGACTTATCGCTTTTGCTGGGCACTCGTTCTCACAAACGAGGCAGCCCTTGCAAAAGTCGTAATCAATATCATATTCATAATTATGCTTACCAACTTGAACGTCTTTTTTAGTAATTACCGAATCGGGACAAACCAATAAGCAGATCCTGCAGTCGATGCATTTATTCTGATCAATTATCGGGCGATAAGTACGCCAACTGCCAGTCTTATTCAGCTGTAAAGAGTTAGGAGGATTTAGAACTGTGCCCCCATCAGTCACCTCTTGCCACGTCGGAAGCTTAGTTGACATTTTATCCAATCACCTTGACTAGCCCGTACCCCGCTTTTACAGCTTCCGCATTAGCTTCCGCGAGGTTCGGAAATCTCGTCTTAACCTGCTCTATAACGGAGTCGAGGCTAACGCCGTCTATAAGATGAGCTGCCGCACCAAGCATCGTCGTATTAGTTATATTAGCCTTTAAATATTGCAGGGCAATGGAGGTAGCATCAACAACGGCGACTTTCCCCTGAAAGGCAGTAGCCTGCCTGATTTCATCTAAGGTCCTTTTTGTATTAACTATCAATATACCGCTCTGCTTCAAACCAGCAGCAGGTTTAACCATGAATAATAGCGTCGGATCCAGCACGATGGCTATGTCTGGCTCGTAGACCTGATTTCTATTTCTTATAAACTCCTTGTCAATCCTAGTGAACGCGAGTACTGGGGCACCGGTCCTTTCTGCGCCAAAACTCGGAAAAGCTTGCGCGTATAAACCGTTCACGACGGCTGCTTTGGCTAGAAGCTCTGCCGCCGTCACCGCTCCTTGCCCACCTCTACCATGCCATCTGATCTCTATCATAATAATAAAATAAAGAGCAGGCGAATAAGTTTAACTTTTTTACGGGAAAGTAAACCGCTCACAGAAAAAATCATTCCGATTTTCTGACGCTTACCCGCTGGCCCTTATAAAAGCCCTCTTGCATCAATTTTTGAGAAAGCCTCACGTATCCCTTTCCTTCGTCCTCGTGCTTCGCGCTCGCTACCACGGCCTTCTTGCTAATCCTAATAATACCCCACGTGCTAGTTTCGACGTAAACTTCATCACCGGCCTCCACACCCAGGGTATTACGCTGCAACGAGTCTAGCGCGATTAGATTGCTCCCATTGATTTCTGGCCCAAGAGGAGCCCCTATAATAACCCTTATTTCATTGGCCTTGCTAGTTGTTTCGGCTAGCCCAAGGCCGGTTGTTTTCTCTTTTTCCTTAAATAACTCGACAATTATATCGGCAATTTTATCCCAAGCGCTCCAAGCCGCGGTATTAATTGTCACATCATAAATGGTGGGATCGTCAGCATTAACGCGGCTCTCCCTTTGGGCAACTGAACGCCTGGCCTCATCATCGGCCTTAACGGCTTCCTCTGCATCACTACGAGATATATGTCTGAAATCGGCGACGTGAAGTACCCTTATTTCATAAGGCGCAATCAACCTTACCTTTAGCGTAGCGGGCTCCAATAAAAATAGAAAAGCGGCCCTCCCTTCGATTATTACGTTCTGCGAACTCATGCGATCTCTGATGACCGAAGCGACCATTTGATTCACGTCTATTTCACCCGATGAGGCTTCCTCGCTTATTTCGGCCATGCTCCTTTCGCTAGATACTACGATTGTCTTTATCGCTTGCTCGTAATTCCAGACTTCGTAGTTCAACCTCTTTGCCAATTCCTCCCCGATTTCGGTTGCGCCAGCGCCTAAATCAGCCGCTAACAAGACTGCCTTAGCCAACTCGCATGTTATTGTAGCGCGACATATAAACGTTCCCATCTCGCAAATGGCACGCCCTTGCCCGATTATTATGCGTTTCTTCGGTCTCCCTACACCTAGACATGAGGCTCCCCCCGGCTAAAGAACCAGAGGCGTTCACTTCGACGGCGCATGAGTGATGAGATCGGTTCGAGACCCCGCGAGGGCTTCGTGGGCGCCAATTCGGGCGGGTCCCTTAAATTAAGGCGGGCTCAAATTATCGCTTTCATCTCCGCGAAAGGGGACTTTGCGCTTACGGAATTAGCGTCTGAATAAAACTTAGCGCTCATAGCAAGATCTAAATAGCAGCCTTCAATTGTATACTAAAGGAAAGTATCTTATCGTAATGAAACGGCGCCTTAGTAGCTTCGCTTAAAAGTCAATTAGTAAATAACACGTGGTAGCTAGATTCGGCCCCGCTGGCATACCAAAGGATTACAAAGGAAAATCCCCTGAGGTAGTAAATTACCTGCGTTCTGAGGGATTAAACGCCTACGAATATGAGGCAGTAAGGGGCGTAAAAATTCGCGATGATAACGCAAAAAAGCTCGGGATGTTAGCGAAGCTAACAGATGTTAAAATCACGATTCATGCCCCGTACTTCATAAACCTGGGGTCACAAGATGAAATTATACTGCAAAAAAGCATTAATAGAATCTATGAAACTATGAGAGTAGCAGAAATCATGGGAGCTGAGATAATTGTAGTTCATCCAGGTTATTACGGAGGGTCGAGGGAAATGGCTTTAAAGATTGTAGAGGGCGCCTTGGAAGAATTGCGCAAGAAAAAGCGCGGCGGAGAAAAACTAGGTTTAGAAACCATGGGAAGAATTTCGCAGATTGGCTCTCTAGAAGAGATAATAAACTTTCACTTGAATTTTCCGGATTTTGTAGTCCCAATAATTGACTGGGGGCACCTTGAAGCAAGGTCGTTAGGTCATGTTAGGACGCAGCAACAGATCGACAACATCACAAGCGCTTTAGTTTCTAACCTGAGCGGCGATATCGCTCAAAACATCCATTGTCACTTCAGCAAGATGGAGTTCTCTCGCACGGGAGAAGTAAGACACCATGATTTGAGCGATAAGGGATACTACCCCCAATTCGAATTAGTTGCTCGTTCAATGTTAGAACACGGCATTGTGAAACCTACGTTTATCGCCGAAACTTCTGCTCTGGATAAAGACGCTATATTTATGAGGGATGAATTTTATCGCATCAAGCAAAATATGGGTATCGCTCGAATTCTATTGCGCCAGGTGGCTTTGAGGTTAAATCAAAGTAAACCCCAATGGGTCCCATACTCTTTACAATACCTTTGTATAGAGTAGCCATAGAATCGCACGGTAAATGAAGTGGTTCAGCCGTTATTAAATCATAGGTCTGCATAGCGCGTATAACTACGGCTGTATTGGCTTCACCTTTGTAAACTTTTAGAAGTACTCTTCCTATACTGGGGTCCACAGAAAGGAGTTTGTCTCTTACCAAGGAGGTCATCTTTTTCTGCGGGCATAATAACGATCCCTCTTCATCTGACGCTTCCAAAGTAACTACTTTGCCGTAACCCGCGCCTTCTCCTCCGTCCACTCTCTTAGATAAAACTCTTATATCGGTAAAGTGTGCACCAAACATATTGAATATGGGAGTTACAGCAGCTTCATAAGCTGGGATCATGGGATCCTCTCTTGTCTTTTCTTCTATAATTACGGGAAAAAGTACGGGGACAAAGCGTGAGATTAACTTAAGCGAATCTTGAAACGTTGACGTAATCTGTCTAAGTTGCTCAATTACGTCAGTCGAAATCTTTCCTGAAAGGCGTACAGCTAAACCTGAGGCCGGTATTTGGTACCCATCGAAAACCCCTGTCGGGTCAAACGATCTGATCATCTTTATTATGCTGAGGTAGTTCATGCCAGCCAATGGCTGCAAAAGTTTGAAACCCGCGACCTTGGGACCGTTGTATGATCTCCCAGCCCAAAATACATTGTGAATCCCATTTTGTTTCGCAAAAGAACCAACCGCATTACTTATAGCTCCCTCAACTATCTTTACTTTGTCTTTAGCTAGTTCAATACCCTTTAACTTTTCGTTTAGTTCACCTCTTGCGTCAATGGAGATGAATTCCGCGCCACTAATACTTTCCACAAACGACTTAGCATTCTCATAGTCGCCTTGTCTCATAAAGCCTGTGTCAACGTAAACCGCCTTTACTTTTTTTCCCGCGTGGTGTGCTGCCAAGAGAAGCAGCGAACTGGATATCCCTCCTGAGAAAGCTAGGCAAACTTCCCCTTCCCCTTTAACAGCTTCATTTACTTCAAGCGCTTCGTTCCGCATAAGACATATTGTTAGGACGGCCGCATTTACGCCTTTCTTATCACGGTGCCTTCGGTTAAGGGTGAACTACCCCAGCCCCCACGGACTTCCGCCCCTTCCCCGTTAGAGTTAAATTTTACCGCCGTAAAGACTTATGAGGATAGCTGAAATTGTGCATTTTGATGCCTCAAAGAAGGTATCGAGCCAACTAGTGGCCGATGATATAGTACCCACAATAAATGAAAATGGTTTCGTTGAAAAGGGCGGATTTTACATTTCTCTGAAGGATGCCAAGGGCACCAGAGTCGTTGTAAAATTAAGCGATATGGAAGCCGTGGACTTAGCTGAAAGGTTACTACAAACGTACAGAGATCACGTGACCAAGGAATACAGCTTAGCTGAAAAAAGAAAATATTCGAACAAGGCCTAAATGCTAAAATTCCCGCTAGCGTCTTAGCAGCCCGTTGAATACATAAGTTTTTATCTGAGGGAATAAGAAGGGTCGCTTTCATAAAATAGGCTAATGCGTAATGCCATAATGAACTCTTACTTATCTGGCCGTCTGTGACCTACTACTCAACCGAAGCTTAAGCTTCCCGCTTCGTAGATCGCATGTAACGGCGTGGGGACTGCTTTCAGAATCTTCGGGGTGTTTGTAAGGTTACGTCATTAAGGGACAGAGCCAGAGCGCTATGGACTTTTGCATCGTTGCCAAGCCTTGAGCTCAACTCTCTCGAGCTTCGGTACTCGCGGATTAAGTGCGCTCGCCAAGAAATTTGTTTTGGCTACGGCAACGACTGCACTCCTTTGTTATAAGCTAATGATCCGTTAATTTCGTAATTTTTTACGCAATAAAGTCTTCGGTCCCGCCATCCGCGTCATGCATTTTCTGCCGAACCTCTTTAAAAAGGCGCTCTTCAGCCATTCAATGGCCTCGCGCCAAGGTAGGCCTTTTGACCCCAAATACCTTAACGGTCATCCACCATGCCTGGCCCAGTGGACTTTCCCTCGTCACCGTTGGCCACTTCCTTGTTAGCTACTCATAATAAACAAACCACTTCAAGAACTTTTTACAGTGAGGAGTCCGCGTATATCGGTAAGACTAATTTGTTACTTCGCCATTCCCTGACTTCTTTAAGTTTTGACCTTGTAATGCTTTATTACGTAAAGCTCATAAAATCTAACCAGCAACGCTTTTTCACGTACAAGACCAAGGGAAAGGCCTCATGAAGTGCATTGCCGCAAACTCGTGAGTAAATTGGGGGATTTTCGAATTATGTAATAACGCACCTCATAATGAACATTTCAAGACCTGCCTCCTTAGATTTTTTCATTGCATCCCAGGCAATTAATCAGCGCAACACCTTGAAGGATATGCTTATATTACATCTAAATATAATCGTTGCAGGTAGGTAGGTTTGAACGATACTACTTTAATTGATTCGGTATACCCCGAGCTACCTGTAAAAAAAATGTGGAGGTGAAATAAGTGTCGTACGGAGATAACGCCGGTAGTTTCTTCCAAAAGCCAGTAGAAGAAGGCAAAGAATACGATGTTCAAATAACTGATACTAGTAGAAGGGGAGAAGGCGTAGCCAAGATCCAGCGCTTCGTAATATTCGTCCCGGGAACAAAACAGGGCGATAACGTTAGAGTAAAAATAACTAAAGTAACACCAAGATACGCTACCGGTGTAGTAGTAAAAGAGGGAAGCGATGAGAAGGAAGAGTAAAGACAGGCTTAATAAGTGGGGCGGAGATTTCCATAGCCTCGGTGAATACAGATGGCTAACAAATCTTCAACAGAAAGTGAGGGAACAAAGGCTGAGGCCGGAAAGGCCAAAGCGCCAGGGGAGGAAAACGTCATATACGTGGGTTCTAAACCGCCCATGAGCTATGTAATGGCTTGCCTCGTGCAGCTAAATGGGGGTGCCCCTTCGGTCACCTTAAAGGCAAGGGGAAGAGCCATTAGTGGTGCCGTCGACGTCGCAGAGATGCTAAAGAATCGCTTCATGAAAGATGCTCTGAAAGTAAAGAGCATTAACATAAGTACTGAGCAACTAGAAGCAGAAGGGGGAAGGATGAAGAACGTCTCCGCCATAGAAATAGTACTGGAAAAAAAATAAAAAGAAGCAAGCAAACTAAGTAAGGCGCTTATAATCTTATAATTTTTCTTAATTACATTATTTATTATATTAAATTAATATATTTAGTCTTAGAAAGCCATAACGCAAATAAATTCAGCGATTTACGGTAAATCAGCACACAACTTGATTTTTATGAAGGACGCGCTTACGAAACTTAAATGCTAAGCCAGTACTATTACAGGTAAAAAATGGACTGGCCTATCCTCCAAGTGGCGCTGGATTTCACTTCAGAGGAAAAAGCGCTAGAAATCGCCGAAAAAACAGTAAACGGAGGCGCAGATTGGCTTGAAGCGGGAACCCCCCTAATAAAAAGCGAGGGAATAAAGGTAGTTAGAGATCTGAAGGCTAGATATCCGGAAAAGGTTATCGTAGCGGATCTAAAAACCCTAGATAAGGGATTCCTAGAGGCAGAACTAGCCTCTTCTAACGGCGCGGACGTAATAACCGTTAGCGCTCTTTCGGGAAAAAGGAATATAACCGATGCAGTTGAAGGGGCTAAGAAAAATGGGGCCAAAGTCATGGCCGACCTAATGTGGGTAAGGCAAGCGGAGGCCCTAGATCGTGCTATAAAAATGCAATCTTGGGGAGTAGATTACTTAGCCCTTCACGCCGGATTTGATGACGCCTTAATTCCTAGTAATTTAGACCCTTATTTAGACACAATACACCAGGTAGCTAATTCCACGCGGCTTCCAATAGCGGCCGTCGGGAGTATTAGCGCTGCAACGGCAAAACCGCTTGTCTCAGTAGGCGCGAAAATAATAGTAGTGGGTTCGGCAATAATTTTATCGCCAGAGCCTGAAAAAGCTACAAAGGAAATAGTTCAATCAATTAAATTTTGATTTTTTGTAATCTTAGAAAAGCTAAAAAACCTTTACCGAGAAAATCCATGCCGGGGTGGCCGAACGGCTCAGGCGACGGCCTGCAGTGGTTTGCCGACAGCCGTTTTAAGAGGGTCCGACGCGCGTAGCGGGAATCCCTCCCCCGGCTTAAAACTTCATTACATAAACGACTTATACTTAGAAATAAAAAATTCGCCGCGGCTACCAATTTGCCGTAGATCCAGATGCGGAACTATTCGATGCAGTAGTACCGTTACCCGTAGATGCAGAGCCTGACCAACTGCCCGTACTCGTAGAGCTGCTCGGATCAGTGTTATGGAATAGATTCGGATAAACTGCGTACCAGGCGAACCATCCCGCGGCGAACCCTATTATGAACAATACCGCCATTCCTACTATTGCCTTCCGTAAGGAGATATCCTTCATATGTTAGATATCACCCCGTTATATTTAAGGCTATTTATATGCCAACTCATAAATTTGATAAAAATCAGAAATTCTATTTCTTAATTAACCTTTTTTCGATTAAAGCCAACCAGAAAATTTCTGTATATTGCCTAAATCACTCGAAAATAATCTATGCGTTATAAAACTAGTTCTTTAGCCATCACGCAACTTGCAAAATTTCTCGATTGTACTCCAAACCAGGACATCTACGGTGTTCAGTACTGGTAAAGCCTCATCTTGCAACATCAAAGCAACCTCCGTGCAGCCCAAGATAACTATTTCGGCGCCGGCTTCCACGTACCGCTTGGCCATTTCCTTAACTGTATTCTTTGGTTGATCATAATTTCCCAAGTTGAAACTATAGATAGATCTGTACAACTGTAAAATGTCATCAGAACGCAACTTAAGAGTAGTAATTCCTTCAAAATCGTACAGCCCGGTCTGAATTGTCCAAGGCGTGCCTAGCACAACGCTTTTATGAATATGCCTTTTAAGTAGCTCTTTTCTGACCTCATCTCTGAGATCTAATATCGGTACTTTAATGGAATCGGCCAATTCCTTATAAAACACGTGAGCTGAATTGCACACGATAACGACGAAATCGACTCCAATTTGATCTAATTGCTTTACTCCAGTAATATAAAGTTGGTCTATATCGCGCAAATCTTTAGAAATATCAACTTCTGCCGGAAATTCCCTTGCTGGGACACTATTGATGATTATTTGAGGATAGTCAGGATTGCTGTGCACGCAGTTTTTCTGCTGCAATCCCTTGATCAACTTCAAATAGTATTCCGCGCTCGACTCAGGTCCTATCCCGCCTAAAACACCTATTTTTACTTGGCGCATAATTGCTGATAGTCAACTGCGTATAAAACCGTAGGTCAGATACTCTCGTGGACCACTCCTTAGCAGAAGCATAAAGCTCGCAAATGCCCGCTTATCAACTTACCCTATCCAAATACCCACGCAGGGCGAGGCAGCAAACCAAGCCCTTCTCTACGAAATGGGGTAAAAATTATAATTCCGAGCGCTCCGCTTATTTCTTGAGCTACTCGTCAGCCGAAGCTTAAGCTTCCTACTTCAACGATCGTACTCGATCCCCATACAACCAGAGCGCAGTTTCCCGACGCCGGAACGCAGTTTACCGGCGCTGGAAACTTTC
>JAGDXE010000016.1 GCA_023256375.1 Thermoproteati archaeon
CGAGTTCGGTCAGGGAAGTGTGAAGCCCGCGTCATTCAGGCGTGGGCAGTTCACTGAGTCGCGCCCTAAGATTTGTCTCGTGACTCTTTTTCTCATTTCGAGTAAAAGTTTCGATAAATTTTAGGAGGGCGGACAATTTTTCGTTAAGACAAACTTTTCAGCTTTATGACAGCTACTGGATCTTCCACGTTTAAAATATTATGAGCGGGAAGTCTCTTTCTCGGGGATGAAGGCGGCCAAAATAACCTTGTCTCAAATTAAGGGGCCCGCCCGAATTGGCCGATAAGGCGAAAGCCTTCTTAGGCTTGGCCGTTAAGGAGATTGAGTTTGCCCTAAGAGGTGAGGAGCCCCCTAAGGCGCGGTAGATCACGAGTTAAACAACGTATGCATAGGCACCCAGGTTAACGCAAGGCGTCTAAAGAGAATAGAGTTAAATATTCACGTTTTTATTTTTCAAATGGGTTGGAGAGGAGGCCCTTACTGGGGAGGAAATTGGGGCAACTTGGGCCCCTTTTCGGTACAAGAAATAATTAACATTTTAATAGCTTGGTTTGTCCTTGGATTCGCGTTCTCGAATAGCATATCGGCTGGGGCTATCGCTCTTTCTCTGATTACTTGGGGCTTCGCTTTTCTAGCCCACGAATTATCCCATAAATTTGCGGCGAGGCATTACGGCAGATGGGCTGAGTTTAGGCTATGGACGTGGGGAATATTGCTTGCATTGTTTCTGGCGATAATTAGAAGTCCTGTCGTTTTTGCAGCTCCTGGCGCGGTTTATATAGCGCAATCCTACGGTTGGGATTACAACAAGGTAAAAAAGGAAAATGGGGTAATTTCGATGGCAGGCCCAGCGGCTAACGCCGCCTTAGCTGGATTCTCTTTCTTGTTACTAACTCTAGGGATCGCGCCGGGTTTTACTTCGATCCTTTTTATAGTTAACGTATGGCTTGGGGCCTTTAACATGATACCCATCCCCCCTCTAGACGGTTATAAAGTATTCACGTGGAACAAAACTTATTGGGCTATTCTTGCCGTTGTGCTGTTTGCGCCACTTATACTGGCATTTGCGTGACCTTTGGGGCGTGCTGCTGCGAAAAATAAAAAAGGTTAAATTTGAAAGTATAAATTAACTTATGAGCAAGTGCCCTTTCTGTGGAAAAGAGTTGCCTTCTGATGATTTATGGTACTGCCCCTATTGCGGCTCTAGGCTAAGAGATGTAAATGGGAATAAGTTGTTCCCAGTTACGCCAGTTAACGCGGCCAGCTCAGGAAGCCAACCCGTACAGGAGCCAGCTCTGCAACCTCAAGTCCAGTCAGCCCCAGAGGCTCACCCCTCCGGTAATAAGAAAATTGGCGATTACTTTAAGGAGGCCCTAGAGGAGCTAACTAAGAAGGAAAGGTTGCTCTGGTTCTTGATAATTTTCGAGTTTCTGGTAATAAGTACTATGATTGGCGCCGGCCAGCCAGTTGCATATAATTCCGCAAACTCCATGGTTAGCAGTCTTAATTCATCGATACCTTATTCTAGCGGAAAAGAGGCCATTGCGCTATCCATTTTTAAAAATAATTACTTCTTGGCTTTGCTTATGGATATACCGTTGGCAGGTCCCGTTCTTGCGTCTTACACGTCATTTAATACTGGTTACATGATGTCTGCTCAAGCAGTAGTTTATTCGCAAGAGTATAATATAGCGTACAGCGGAATGGATAGGTTTTTGAGTCTAATGGTGCTGCCTATATTTTGGCTGGAATTCGTATGCTATACCGCAGCCGTGATGGAAAGCCTGTACCTGTTAGTTTCATTATTTACTAGAAGGTTTAGAAAAGAGGTAATTGTGGCTTTCACGGTAATAGTTGGCATAACCCTTATCTTATTCGTTAGCGCTCAATTAGAAGCGTTCCTTTACGTGTAAAATTTTTTAAAAAATCTTTATGGCGTGTATTTTTTATGCATATTTTTAGGCATAAGTAAAACGGCCGCTTTAGATATACTTTTTGATAGTGTTTTCTATGTACGACTTCGGGTATGCTCCGACTATCTGATCAACTACTTGTCCGTTTTTGAAGAATAATATGGTTGGGATCCCCTCAATGTAGAATTTATTCGCCGTTATTGGGTTTTCATCGGTGTTTAGCTTCGCGAAGGCAACGCGATCAGCGTATACCCGGCTAAGTTGCTCGAGTATTGGGGATACTATCCTGCACGGCACGCACCAAGGCGCCCAGAAGTCTACGACCACGTAATCGTGCGACGATATGAAGGAATCGAAATTTTGATCGGTTAGTTCTACGGGGCTAGCTTGTTCTGGCTCAGGCTTAGGAGATGACGCTATCTTCTTAAGGGCTTGCCTCTTTAATTTTTCAAGTTCATCGTCTTCTTCTGACATCTCATTTTTACTAAAACTCCATTATTAAGGATTTAGCGTTCGGCCGCCCTTCCAATAAAATTTACTGATTGTGAGCAAGAAAGCTCCGACCCTCAGGGAGGAGATGAATTGCGAAAAGCGCATA
>JAGDXE010000017.1 GCA_023256375.1 Thermoproteati archaeon
TCGAGGGGATTTGAACCCCTGATCAACGGCTCCGCAGGCCGCCGTCTCTAGGACCGCTTGGCTATCCTGACTAGACCACGAGCCCAAATTAGCAAAAGATTACCATAAAAAGGTTCCTACGTAAATCACTCTACTTAACAAGGTATGCTTGAAGCCCGGATTAAGTATCCCTTATTCTTCTTCTGATCTGCGTTTATTCAGCAACTCATTAATTTTTTCCAAGTTTTTAAAGATTGACTTGAGCCTTTGCTTTTCTATACCTTCATAGGACTTTTCTGATATCTTCTTAGAGGCGTACCTAGAATCTAGTTCGAACAAGTTATTCATGTCAACTATTATCATTTGCAAATAATCTCTTGCTGCCTTCGCTGCGGCTACGTCATCTTTTTTACTTAGTCTGGCCGATAAGCTGTCTAGTTTACCCTCTGACGCCTCAAGCCGTTGCCTCGCAGAAGCTACCCACCTATTTACTGCTGAAACATCACCCTTCTTTATCGGTAGTTGTTTTCTAGAGTCCAATATGGATTTAACTAAGGCAGATACCGCGGATATCTCATCGATGACCCTCTCGCTGACTTGAATTCCTTCTTCCTCCTTCGGAGTTAAACGCTTTGACCTTTTTTTATACATGTAATAAAGCCCTCCATCAACCGCGGCAAATACTATTATAACAAACGTTAATATGAAATCCGTAAATGTAAGCTCAGTTTGATACCCGCTTATTACTAAGTCCTGCACTTCAGACTGCTGCGCATCGGTACCGTTGATATACGCTTCTTGATGCGTTATTCCCCTATAAGTAGTTATGCCCCATCCTTTTGGCACGCCGCTTACGCGCAAGGCAGGAGAGTAAGCAAAAACGGTCACGTTTCCAATCGTAGCATTATACAGCCAAACATGATAATTGAAACTCGAAAGCAATAACGATGGCGATGCAAAAGTATAAGATGCATAAATTTCCCAGCTCTCATTAGGATAAAGCGGGGTCCTCAGAGTTATATTGGCGATATCTCCTTTGAAAGTTGTATTCAAATACCCCTGATAGTCATAAAACGCAGGGTGCGTACCTTGAGGGACCTCCAGCAAGACGTACGATAAGCTTTGATTGTTAGCTTTTATGTAAATACCATCTCTAACGTAAACGCTATACGGAGTAAAAGTAACCTCTGAGTTCAAATTTGTTATATTGACATTGGGTGTAACTATGGCAGCAGAATTAGAGGCAACATTGGCCGTTACCGCTACCGAAGGCGCTGCAAACAGCGATATTACTAAAAGCGCCGCCAAAAGCAAAACGGAAGATTTTACCATAATATTGAAAAACACTAGGAAAAAGGTTTTACCCTACCTATTATACTTATTTGCGGGGATGCCCGAGCCTGGTCAAAGGGGGTGGGCAGAGTAATGCTCCCACATTCAAGATCCGCTTGGGTGAGTTACCTACTGGCTATGCCTGCATGGGTTCGAATCCCGTTCCCCGCACTTTTTACGTTAAATTTACGCAAAATATAGCCCGGAGCGGATTCGGACCGCTGTCAGCGGGGCCAAAGCCCGCCATGCTTGGCCGCTACACCACCGGGCTAATCTTCATATATATTTACCTATTTACGTTTTGCTTCTTAAAAATTTTCGGTAAGAAAACCCTGCCCGTAGGCTGAAGCCAAATGCCCAGCTAACAGTAATAAATAACCTTGATCTGGGGCTGACATCCATGAATTTATCCAGGACGGGAGTGAACCTTAGAAGCCGCAAGCGGCAGGACGCATGACAGTTTCGCGCGAAATCCACATATTTATTTTATTACTAGCGTTTTCAAACAATGACCAATCAAATAAAGGCTGCTATACCAGAATAAGACCTTAAAAATTGTTCCCCGCTCTCGCTGTGCGCCGAAAAAACCAGTATATCAGCGCCTACTTCTAGTGCTAAATCTAAGTAATGATCTAAGCCGGATTCTTCTTTTACAATAGTTAATCCTCCTTCGCAAGCTGGGCACTTGTCCGGCCTTTCGCTTGCCCTAACGAATATCTCATAATCGCACTTATCGCACTTCATCAAAAGAAACGGCACGTCAAATGCCTCTGATATCAACAATTTCTTAACATTTCCTTGCTTAAACGCCTTATCTACTTCTTGTTGACCCAATGCAACGCTTTCAGGGTGTTCAAACAAAGCCTGCTTAAGCTCTTCGAATGTTTCTATCTCTTCAGCGTAACTAACGTCTTTCAGTTTTGGGGCTATCTTATTAACCAACTCTCTAAGGCCTTCTTCCCCGCTGTACCCCAAGTCAATTATATCAATAATTTTATCTTTTAGGCGGTAGTCCAACAATCCCTCTTTTATGAAATCCTCTTTTGTTGGGCCCGGCCCTCCAACAAATATTCCTTGAAGATTAGGCATTTCAACAAACTCCTTATTCGCGCGCTCCGCTACGCGAACGAAGAATTCGTGAACTAACTGTTCCAGTACCCTCTGATATCTTCTGGCAGACTGCCCTCCTACTCTTACTTTACCGGGGACTCCAGACGTCATAACGTCAAGTACGCGCAGGTCCTTCCCGCTAACCACGCCAATTCCTGCCTCGTCGCGGCCTAAAGCTATTAAGCCAACGGCTTTTTCATCGCTCAGCGAGGCAAGAAGCGGGTCGAGGTAGAACCTGCTATCACATCGGTACAAATAAAACGGAACTGGTTTAGGCGGCTCAAGCACAAAGATCTCCGTTTTTTCGCTGCCAGCGGCTTCGCCTTGAGGTACTGCACCGCAAAACATTACCAATCCATTAGGCGGGACTTCTCTGAACAGCTTAAGTCTTTGCTGTATGCTCTCCAAAGCGTCCAAAACGTTTTTCCTCGTCGTCCTAGATTTTATGTTATTTGCCGTACCGTACTCTTCCCTTAAGTTCGCGCTAACATCTCCAAGAGGCCTTCCTGGCGGTATATATAATGAGACAAATTCCGTACCTCTTCCTACCTTAGTAGAAAGCTCCTTCAACAACTTTAAAATCCTGTACCTTTCGACCTGTTTCTTGTCCATTTTTCTCAGAAAATGCCCCTAACGCATTTTTAACCTTTACTGCACTCCATTAAAGATTGAGGTAGGCGGCCGTTGAAAGACTGCCCTTAAGTTGCCTCTAGACCTAGAGATAAACTGGGTTCAACTGCACTAGCCAGCTCCCACTTGACCGAGGAACAATTCTTGTTCGGCGCATTTCTATGGTGTCACGAGTGTACCCACGTTTTTGCCCTTAACGGCATCAATCAGATTATTCGGAATAAGCCCGTTAAATACAATTAATTTAATATTGGTACCCGGGAGACCGCTAACGGTTAACGGATCAACTATTGAGTGTATCCCTGGTGTATAGGAAGCGCGCTCAATTAATTTAGATAGTTCAGAGTAGTTGAGCTCCTTCAACAACTTAGCGTCTACGTTATACCTAGGATCCTTGTCATAAATACCGTTCTGATCAGTCGCCTTTAATATTAGATCAAAGTTTAATGCCCTAGCTAAAAGAAACGCTACATAATCCGTAGTCATACCAGGTCTTAATCCCCCCATTACAACGAATCCTTTTCTTTTAAAAATTGATTTTGCGCTCAAAATTGATTTTGCGATTTGAAATTCGCCAAGCGCGCTGCTAATTAATTCTGCGTTTAGTCTTGAGACCGAAATAGCAAACCTATCTTTCTGATAATTTTTTAATCCAAGCTCAGAAGCGACCGCTATATATTGTCTTGCAATCTCACCCCCGCCAACTACAATACCCAAGCGATTTCCTTCACTCAGTAATTGGCGGATAGTCCTAGAATAGTCGCGAATCAACGCGCCTTTTAAAGGGCTCGCTAAAATCGAACCCCCAATTCTCAAAACTGCATCCAAACTAATCCCTTTAAAAATACTTTAGAGCTAAAAAGCGTTAAGTTCACGTGAATTCTACTACTTTATTTATAGATAGAATTTAGAAAAGCTAGAAACCCGACGCTTCAGCCAAAAAATAGGCGAAACTCTGCCTCTTCGATAACAATTATAAATTGCCCCAGCTATAGATCGGATTAATGAACCCTACGCTTTAGATCCCGTCGGAATACGTAAACAGAAAATTACCCAGCATCTCGTGAAACACACAACCTTTTAGAATGAATCCGACCAAAATAAGAGGAAAACAACGGCCAGGCCCCTTTTTCAAATGCCTAGAGTATCCGCGATAACGGTAAGTCGGTAGCCATCATGAAAATAACCCGCCAATCATAAAGTTGTGTTTTTAAATATAGATTTTTATCCTACAAAATACCCTTCTCGCTGAGGCAACAACGCGAATAACTCTAAACCCTTAACGTGCATTTAAATCGTTAAAATGAAAATTAAGTCATGCTTAAAATTGGCGAGCTATCTTAACTCAAAATGTTATATCAACCGGATTATGATGGAAAAGGTTTCTATAACCTAAGTCAGTCACTCATTGAATTCTTCGGAGGAAGAACAGAAAGGAAAGGAATTTCATACTCAATTCCTAACAACGAAAACCTTGCATTATTTTTATTTGACGCGATGGGAATTTCAACCCTAGAAAAGGCTGGCCTTTTAGATCATCCCCATGAAGAAATAACGTCGGTATTTCCATCTACTACCGCAACTGCGTTAACCACGCTTTTTACGGGCAAGACACCAGCTGAGCACGGCGTATTCGGATTCATGACTTTTACCAGAGAAACGGGCGGGGTAGTAAACATGCTAGGGGTAGCGCATCCCATGGGCCCACAATTACCGATAAATTACGAAAAATTAACGTCTAAAGGAGAACGCCTAGGAAAAAAATTATCCTCACTAGGAGTTTCATCCGTAGCAGTCCTACCAAAAAGCGTTTCTAACACCCCAATGTCAAATTTTGATGATGAAGGATTTTCCGCTATAACGCCTTATTACGACCTCTGGGATCTAAAAACGATTGTAAATAAAGAATTAAGCAAAAAAGGTCGCAGATTCGTGTACGTCTACGTGCCTTACGTTGACACGCTATCTCATCACTACGGGCCTTACAGCGAAGAGGCAAAAGAGGCGAGCAAAGACCTGCTAAACTTCTTCGAAGACGTTACAAGAAGCGCAAAAGATTTTACGATTTTAGGTACCGCCGATCACGGACAAGTCGAAGTCGACCCAGCCCAAGCTCCCCCGCAAGAATTACTATCACTACTTGAGGTCCCCCCATACGGAGATTCAAGGGCCATGTTTTTGAAAACTAGGTACGTCGAGAAAGTAAAGAATTACCTATCGGATAACTACCCAGAATTCTACATCGTTGAGAGAGAAGACGTATTAAAACAAAAGCTACTTGGACTAGACGTGACGGCTTTCCCGGAAAGGTTAGGTGACCTACTCGTTTTACCCCAATCTAGGAGGCTCCTAATATATCCTTATACTGATAAAGAGGCAAATGAATCATTTAATTATAAAGGGCACCACGGGGGCCTTAGTCCCGAAGAAGTAAAAATACCACTATTCATAAGGCCGTAGCTTTATGATTTATCTGATATAAATATCCAGATTTAAAACCGGGGGTGCAACCGTTTCCCTAAATAAAATATAATCAATTTCGCCCACAGTTATTAACGAACCTAGTGGAGTTCCAGTGACGGGTAAGCTAGCCAATCCAGACATATTTATAAACCCTGAACCAGTACGATCTATGCCTCATAATCGGAAATTTTGTGCTGGTGAACTACAATGAAAGCAGTAATTACCGCCGCAGGAAGGGGAAGCCGGATGAGCCCTAGTACGAGGGCCATACCAAAAGGGCTTTTACCTCTTTTTTCAAATTATAACGGAAAATTTTCAGTTGTACCAATAATACAACTAATAATCGATAATTTAGCTGTTAGTGGGGTAGACGACATATGCGTGGTTGTGGGCGAAAAAAAAGATCCCTTGATAACTTATCTTTTAGGCGGAGGCAATCGCCTAACTTTCGTTCAGCAGGATCCGCCTCTGGGCTTCGCAGATGCCGTATCTAAAGCTAAAGATTTCGTTAAAAACGACCCTTTTTTTGTCCACGCCGACGATGGAATAGCGTTTTCGAATAAGAGAAATCTACTTTTAACGATGTGGGATAAAATAAAGGAAGGAGCTGACGCGGCGCTATTGGTCAGGGAGACGCCAGAAGCCTTCAGAGGGGGAGTGGTCGTAGGAAAAAAATCTGGAGATCATATAGACGTAGAGGACGCACTAGAAAAAGTTTCAAATCCACCTTCAAATTGGGCTTTAACCGCGGTCTACGCATTTTCTAGGAAATCCATGAACTATATATCTGCGGTAAGAACTGGAAGGACCGGAGAAGCGGAATTAACAGACGCGATTTCTAATATGGCAAAAGAGGGAAGGGTAGTAGCCATAGAACTCGATAATAAAAACGAATTCTGGCTTAACGTTGGAAACCCAGAATCTTACCATGACGCACTAGAAATTTCTTATAAAATGTCAAAGCCCGACCAACATTAAATATTTTTTCCTATATATTCATAAACGGCGCCAAACGCCATTTCTTTGAATCCTAAGGTCTTCAGATTCCGTTCTAAAATAGCCTCAATCTGGTCGTTTGTCAAACTTTCTTCATAAATCAAGCGAATGCCGTCGAACAACCTAAAATTGCTCCTGGTCGCCAGCAGGGCAAGCACGGGGACGGCGACCCTCAAATAAACCCTAATTAATTCGCGCTTTACGGAAGATCTGGGTTTACCTATACTTATGATGAAAAAGGTTCCTCCGTCTTTTAAAATGGCTTTTAAATTCTTAATAACGTCATCGTAATTGGCACTTGCGTGAAGCGAAAAACTCATTACTATGTAATCAAAAACCTTACCTTTAAAAGGCGGTTTCTCGAAAACGGCCTGAACCCGATCGCCATCCGCTACGCTAAGCATATTATGGCTAGCATCAAGCATTATCGTTTTGATCCTACCGCGGGCAAGCAACTCGCTCACGGCCCCTCTCCCCGAGCCCGCGTCTAAAACTAAATCTCCTGGTTTAATACCGAGCCTCAATACTTCCATTCTCCATTTTTTAATCATAAAGAGGCTTACCGCTAGGCTCCCCTTTTCATAAATAGAGGGAGCTTGATCGTATATACGGTTTAACGAAGACCAAAGGCTTCCTAGACCACTACTCATCTGCGCCCTCCCTCCACTGGCATTTCGCTCTGAAGGACGCGCTGACCCAACAGTTTATAGCCAAGGGCTAAGGCTTTTTGCACGAGCATTAATAAAAAATAATAACAAATTTAAACATAGTTTAGAAAACCTTTTATCGGAATCAAAAAATCAAACGCTCAAAAGCAATGGTAACAACACGCCCAATATTATCAGGCCTAACGATGAAAGTATAGCTGGGGACAAATACTTGAAATTCCCCGTTGCCTTTCCCGGTAAATAAATTGAGCGCATCACCCTAATGTAGTAGAATACCGACAGCGCGCTGTTAGCTATTGCCACTAAAGTAAACCAGGGAAATCCCCAGATGAAAAAGAGCGTAATAGATTGATTGGCCGCTGAAGCGAAAATAAAGAGCTTCCCCCAAAAGCCCAGCAGTGGGGGGACGCCTATTAAGTTAAGTAATATAACGAGTAAAGAACCCGAGAGGAGGGGACTTGCGGAACCCAATCCCTCCATGCTTTGCAAAGTCAACCTAGAACTATGCATAGCGCCCTTTATAAAAGCAAAAACGCCGGCCTTTGACAAAGCGTAAGATGCAAAGTATATCAATAAACCAACTAAAGCGTAATACTCGGCTTGCGGTACGCCGTAGATTAAAGATGCAGTAAATACAGCTAGTGCCATAACCATATAGCCCACGTGAGCAATGCTAGAATATGCCATCATCCTTTGCACTTCAGACTGCGTCAAACCGCCCAAATTACCTACTAACATAGCTCCTATTGACAGTATAACTAATAGTATTACGAGGATTTTTCCGTAAGCGATCGGCAAGGCAAGCGCGGATAAATCTAAAAGCCTAATAGCTAATGCCAAAGCGCCAAGCTTCATCGTAGAAGATAGCATAGAAACTGGTACTGGATCTGAATAACCATATACATCGGGCAACCACATGTGAAATGGCGGGATACCCCCTTTGAAGCCTAAAGCAACTAGAAATAGTATCATGCCTAAGGTCAAGATCTTGAAGTCGGAAGTCGAGCTTATAATGAGAAAAATTGAAACAACAAGGAATTGAAATGAAAGGGCACTCATAAACGCATACTTTATTGAACCAGTAAGCGACCCGCGATCACCGGCAAGCGAAACCATAGAATAACTCGAGACGGCTACAAGCCCCCAGCCAGCAACTATTAAGAATGCGTTAGTAGATGATGACAGAGCGATAGTGCCAGCTACTCCTAAAAGCAAAGCAAAATCGAACTGCCAGGAGCTTTCCTTTAACCGATTCGATGCGGGAAGCACGAGCATCCCCACCAGTATTGCGGTTAAGGAGACCGTAGCCGACAGACCGTCTATGTAAAAACCACCAAACGGCACGCGAGTAGACTCTAGCAATTGCAAGTGAAAAGGATAAATAGAATAGGCCCAAACTCCAGCTGCCAGAGCAAGCGCTATTTCTCCTAAAACCATCGAAGTTTTCTTCCACGAGCTGGGAAGCAAGGTAAGAATCAATGCGGGAACTCCTATTACCCCAATAGAATACAGAATCGGTTGCGTTTATATCACCTCAAAATCAATAACAGAGCGTAAATCAGCATCATCATGAAAAGGCCAGCGAACAACGCGGTAAGGTATTTTGATATAGAACCGCATTGAGCTTTCCTAAGCTTTACGCTAACAGTTGACAAAGCAGAAGGAATGAAGCCATTATAAAAGTAATCAAAACCCTTGGTTTCAGTTGTTTCGAGAACGCGAGAAATGTCAACAAATCCGCCTACTATTAACCGGTAATAAATTGAATTTATATACCACCTATCGTAAAGAAACGAATGAAGCCCTGCGATGATTCCTCCGCGACTCAGTTGCGCGTCAAGTAATTCTCTTTTACCTAGGTAGGCATAAACGGCAAACCCAAGACCTGCCAATCCTAACCCCAAAGAAAGGGACAGGGAATAAACGTTAAAGGATGGAAGCGGTGGCATGGCCAATTTAACAAACGAGTCTTCAGTCAATACGCTGTACATCCAATTCGACGCATTAACTGGATAAGGCCAAATAACGCCAAAGAGCAAGGTTATAATCCCCAAAGCGAGGTAAGGGACTAGCATAGGATGACCGGGTTCTTTAATTTCCTTTTTAGAGGGACCGCTGAAAGCCAACATAAAAGCCCTAAATATGTAAAAAGAAGTCATGAAAGCGCCCGCCACTCCTAAAAGGTAAACTGGCCAAATACCCGATTGAAACGCGAGGTCAAGTATCAAGTCCTTATCCCAGAAGCCAGAAAACGGCGGTATGCCAGATAGCGATAACGCGGCAAAAAGGAACGCAATTGTAGTCCACTTCATACCGTGCCATGCCCCACCCATATCTTTAATGTAACGAGATGAGTATTCATGGATTAAAGCACCGGCAGCTAGGAAGAGGGCAGCTTTGAATAGGGCTTGACTTATCATGTGCGAGAAAGCGGAGAAGAAAGCCACCGATGGGGTTACATAGGCGGCAAGCCCAACCGCCAAAAACATATAGCCTAATTGAGACGCCGTAGAAAATGCTAATATTAACTTTAATTCATTAGAAACAAAGGCCTGCGAGGCCATCATAAACGCCGTGAACGCCCCAATAACCGCAATATAAAGGAAGAATGGCGCAACTGAAGACATTATATTTATGGATTGAGCACCGGAAATTATCATCGGCATGAAACGCAGCATAAAATACACCCCGGCGTTGACCATCGTAGCAGCATGTATAAGCGCACTAACGCTGGTTGGCCCCGTCATAGCGGTTACCAACCACTCGTGAAATGGAAATTGGGCGCTTTTGGCAAAAGCCCCCATCGAAAAAAGAAATAAGAAAGGTAACAAGAGGCCTTCCCGATTAAGGCTCGTGAGTATCAAGGGCATTTCTTGAGATATCGTATAAATACTCATGGTCCCCGCTACCTGATAAAGCATCCCAATGCCTATAATAAAACCTATATCTGCAAAACTCGTAAATACAATAGCCCTAACCCCCGAGTTACTTGGCGTTGACCAATTGGGGACACCTAATGCGTATCTGTTTTTATCTCCCACCCATCTTTGTTCTTCATCGGCATACCAATGCCCTATTAGCGCGTAAGATGAAAGCGTTGTACCCTCCCAGCCTATTAAAAGCAAAAGCAGATTATTTGCCAATACAAGTAATAGCATGGAACCAACAAAGAAGTCAAAGAAGAACCAATACCTGTGGGTACCTGGATCATCTTCCATGTACTCGTAACTGTAAACGGCTATCGAAAATGATAACCAAGCTACAAGCAAAGCCATTAAGGACGATAAGCCATCGACGAGAATCCCTACAGATACCTGAGTAGAGCCAAATGAAAACCAGCCAAATCCCGTGATGAAAGGTTTGAAGCCGTATGAAAAAGCCGCATAAACCATATAAATGGATAACAAGGCTGGAATTGCTAGAAATACAGATGAAAGCAACGAAGCCCCTTTCTTATGGTTGATTCCTAAGGGAAGCGACGCTACCGCACCAAAAAACGGGAGCAACCATATGGAATTTAAGTACAGGTAACTCAATTCATTCACCTCAAATAAGCGTAAAGCGGGCTAAGCATAAGGTTAGGAAATAGAAAGAATAACAGACCAAAGGCCGCGATAACGGCCATTGGCAATAGGAAGTAAAGCCCCCCTTCTTTTATCGTAGGATTTCCGAGTGGCCCAAAGAAAACCTTCTTCATAGTGACGAAGGAATAAGCTGGGGTAATACCCAGGCTTATCAACGAAAGGGCAAAAACCAAAAGTCCCCAACTACCACGGCCCATAAAGGAATACGCAATGCCAAGTAATATAAATAGTTTACTAAAGAATCCTATGGAAGGAGGTAAACCAGATAAATTCATAAATCCCCAAAGAGAGAACGATGCCGTATAAGGCATTTTTTTAGCCAGGCCACCCATTTTCCGAACGTCCCTTAGCCCATCGTTTTCGGTTATCATGACGCCGGCAGAAGAGAACAGAACTGATTTTCCAACTGCATGAGCGTAAAATTGTAAAATTGCGCCGGCAACCCCCAGTGGATTTAAAGATGCTATACCCAAAAGGATGTATCCCATTTGTGCTATACTTGAATATGCTAGCAAGCGTTTCAGGTCAACCTGTCTGAATACCAAAAGGCCGCCATAAAATATCGTTAACAAAGCAAAAGCTATTAGCACCCACTGCGCTTGCGCCAAGTAAACCGGGAACAGCTCATAAGGTATCCTGACTATCGCGTACCCAGCTATTCCTATCAGGTTCGGCGACAGAAGAGCGGAAATAGGAGTAGGCGCCTCTGCGTGGGCATATGGTAACCAAGCGTGAAAGCCAAAAACTGCCATTTTTATGAACAGCCCTATCAACAAGAGGCTCATTATAACGTATACCGAGGGGTATACCGCTGATAAATTCTGGGGAATTGGATAAAAATTGAAACTATGTAGCGTAACACCGTATATAAACGCGCCACTTAAGAATGTTAAAGCACCTACGTGAGTCCATATAAAGTACATCGTTGAAATCCTTCCCTTTTCTCCGTAGCCGTAAAGAGAAATTAATATGAAGGACGGCACCAGGGCAACCTCAAGAAATACGTAAAACATTATAAAATTATTAGATTCTGCCATTCCTATCATAGAAGCCGCAAAAAGCGTGTAAAGCAAGAAGTAAGTCCCCCAATCTTCCCTTCCTTCTTCGCGAAAGCGCTGCTGCATATAAGGAATCGAGTAAAACGTTACCGCAGAACTAACTAACACTACCCCCATTATTATTGGCCAATTCAAACCGTTTATTATAACATCAAACTGGCCAATATACCTGGCTGACGCGAAAGTAAATTGGTAACTTCCAAGACTAAATATTGCGTATGCTGCAAAAACGGCGGGTATTATTATTGATATCGCGCTAATAGCAGCAATTTTTTTAGGCCCAATAAAACGTGACAAAGGCAAGTCAAGTAAAGCTACCAGAAAAGGCAATAATAAAGTATAGAATCCAACTGGAGTCATTTTTCTTCTTCCACCTCGAGCTCATTCTGATCCAAAGTTTTCATATATCCTTCTCTAAATAAGGCCATAATTATGCTAACCATTAACGCCAATTCGGACGAAGATATCGCTATTGCGAAAAGCGCTAGACTGGAGCTGAAGACGGGCTTGCCGACCACCCATCCAGAATAAAGCAATAAAAGTAATACCCCGTTAAAGCTAACTTCAAGCGATAATAGCATCCTTATCGGATTGCGGTGAATCAGAAGGCCTATTACACCTAAAGTTATAACGGCAATTGAGGATAACAAGACTAATGGGTATACCAAGAAAATCACTTCTTTTCGCCTCCCAAAGATACAGTTACGGAAATAACCATAGATAATACAAGCAATAAAAAGAGCAAAACAACCGCGTAATCGCCAACGCTAAGTATTTGCGATGCGGTCGATAAGTAACTCGTAATACTAGGATGTATGTTAGCGGCCGCTCCAAATACGTAAATAAATATAAGCCCGACCGAAATTACACCTAAAATACCCGCGATAGGATATAATTTATTAGTCGCCCAATACTTAGGTTCTTTAAGCAATGATACCGATATTATTAAAAACAAAACGCTTGCGCCCACGTATACTACTACTTGCACAAAGGCTACTAATGGGTACCCCAACGCAAAGAAAAGGGAGGCATTAGCCAGCCCCAAAAAGGCCAAAAAGAGCGCGGAGTATATCATTGATTTGTGGCTTATAACGAACGCTGAAAAGATAATTATTAAAACAGTAGCTATTAGAATACCGAGCTCTAATAGGATCCTCATTTTTTATCACTTTTTTCGTACTTTATTCCTTTTTTCAGATCCGTTTTAGCGACAACTTTCTTCGCATCGCCCGATGGGCTGTTTGGCAAGGATAAGAAGCCGTTAAAAGTTGGCCTATACTCCCCTTCCTGGAAATACGATAAATCGTGGATGTTTGAAGTCTCAAACGCTTCTGTGGGGCAAACGTCAACGCAGAAATAGCAAAATATACAAAGCCCCCAGTCGATTACAGGTCTTTTCTTAGGCCTTAGGGCGGCCGGCGAGGGGGACGGTGTTCCAGCTTGGCTAGACGATTTCAATGGAGGCGGGGGCAGTTGGGTCATAACTATGGCGTTTGAAGGGCATATCATTTCGCACAGACTGCAACCTATGCACTTATCGTCCTGAAGTTTAAAGAAGCCACGATAGTTTTTCGGCAGTTCTATGGCTTCGGCAGGATAGTCTAAAGTTATGCGGTGTGGGTCAACTAGGTATTTAAAACCAGTGGCGATTGCATCTAGGTGCCCCTTTGCTTCTTTAAGCGCGCTTTCTTTTTTATTTTCTTCCATTGTTTTTATCACCTCAAATTAAGTAGGACACAAACGCTGAGATGAGCAAGGATACAAAAGCTAAATAAAGTACCCAAGTCCACCCAGTCTTTATGGCCTTATCGAGCTTATAACGAGGATAAACGGCCCTAAGGAATACCAGCAAGCACATTACTAATACGGCCTTCACAAAAGTAACTATGCCTGGGATAATAAGACCTCCAACAAAACCTGCACCAGTTAAGGGAATCCAGCCTCCAAGAAATAGCGTTGCAAACAGCAAACTATAACCGTAAAGTTCGATATATGGCACGCCCATAACGAAACCAAACATTAATGAACTGTATTCAGTGTACGGGCCGAATATCAGTTCGCTGTCGGCTTCAACAATATCGTACGGCACTCTTCCGGTAGACCGTATGACAACTAAGAGATAAACTATAGCCGCTACAGGGTTTAGAATTATACCTGGAACACTTGCAGCCTGAATGTTAACTATTTTTACTAAGTCCAACGTGCGGTAGAGCAAGAAAGCCGATGCAATAACCAAAAGATAAGGTACCTCGTATGAAATCAGCAAGTAGCCCTCTCTTAACGCGCCTATAAATGAAAACTTGTTATCAGCGGCCCATCCAACCACTATAAGGTAAATCGGAATTACCAAGGTAAAAGCGGATGCCAGAAGCAGCGTATACGATGAAGGAAATATCCTAGCGTAATCAGGGCCTATTGGTATAAAGATTGTCGGTAACACGGCGAACGCGAGCAAAAAGCCAGGAAGAAATATGAATGGTAAAAAATCAACTCCTTCAGGCACTATAAATTCTTGAAAACTAAACCTTATCATATCAGCCAATAGCTGAATTAACCCACCCGTCTTTCTAGAAACCCACAAAGGACCGTAGCGCATTTGAACCCTGGCCGCGGCTTTCCTTTCAAACCAAATAATGAAAAACGCCAATAATAGAATAGTAACAAACCCTGGAAATATTAAAGCGTAGAAACCGGATTCAATTAGCGGCAGCCACTGAGCGGGTATAAAGTATAATATACTCATCGCCTATCAGCCTCTGGAGGGAAATAATCGATGCTTCCGTATATTACCGGGACGTCGGCAAGCTTATGCCCCGGCATTACGTGAGTAAAGTAAGGCAGGTTCCTAAACGAAGGAGTAACAACCCTGAACCTGTAGGGATTCTTCGTTCCATCGCTAATTAAATAAAAGAAAATTTCCCCTCTACCACCTTCTACTCTTGAGAAGGATTGACCCTTAGGTGGAGATAAAGAAGTCAAAAGAGACGTAAATTTAACTCTCCCCTTTTCATCATAAATCGATTTCATCAAAGGGGTCATCCTCTTGTAGTAATCTTCATAAATTATTTTTCCCTCGGGTATATTTTTCAGTGCCTGCCTCAAAATTGAAATACTTTGTTTTATTTCTTCGACCCTAATTAGCAGGCGGGCGTAGGAGTCTCCTTCTTTAAACGTAGGTACGTCAAAGTCAAAATCGGAATAAACTGAGTATGGAGCACACTTCCTGACGTCGCACTTAACGCCAGAAGCCCTCAAATTAGGGCCTACAACCCCTAATTCGGTTGCTTTCGCACCACTTAAAATTCCGACGCCCTCTGCTCTAGCCCTCACGACGGGGTTATTCATCCAGATCTTTTCGTAATCTGATACGCGACCCTCTAAATATTTAAGGGCGACCTCCAGCCTTTCACCAAAATCCTTTGGAAGATCCCACCTAACTCCTCCAGGTATTATATGAGAATAAGTTAACCTAGCGCCAGTAAGCTCTTCCATTATATCTATGAAGGGCTCCCTGTCGGCTAGGGCCCACATGAACACAGTAGAACTACCCATGAATATACCGTAGATAGCTATTCCATATAAGTGACTAATTATTCTGCTTATCTCAGCTGTTATTACCCTAATATACTGGGCTCTAGGAGGGGCTTCTAGACCAAGTAATTTTTCCAAGGCTATTATATAGCCGAGGTTAGCGTTAACGGTATCAACTAAATTTGGCCGTTCTACTATCGGTATTGCCTTTACGTAGAGCCTATCCTCGCTGAGCTTCTCGACGCCGCGGTGGACAAAGCCAATATCTGGATCTACCTTTACTACGGTATCCCCCTCAACCCAGACCAAAATCCTCATGTGGCCTGAGCCAGCGTGAGCTGGGCCTACCTGGAGCTCTAGCACACCCTCCTTCATGGTTAATTGCGATAACGACTCGTACGTAAATGGGGCCGTAGTTATATTACTCAAGGCTGCGCGCCTCCTTTTCTGAATAAATCGCTTCTCCGCTTAGGCAAGATGAAGTCTTTCCTAAGTGGCCACTTACCTAAAAGCTCTTCAGGCAACAATAAGGGACGCAGATCGGGATGACCTTCAAATTCAACGCCAAACATTTCGTGAGTTTCTCTTTCGCTGAAAAGCGAGCTTTCCCAAACACCAACGAGAGATCCTACCCTTGGCTCGTCCCTACTAATTCTAACAGTTAGCGAGACCAACTTATTTCCAAGCTCCTCATTTGAATAACTTGATACGTGCCAAATTACGTCCATATAGTTTTCACGCGGATAATCAACTGCCGTTACGGATACGCAGTGATCAAAACCTAATTCCTTTAATTTTTTAGAAACGTCCATTAAGAATTTGGGTTCGACGCGGACCTCTATCAGACCGGCTTTTTGATCCTCAGTAACGCTTGCCGAACCACCCAAAGCCAACCCTAGTTTCTGCGCGTGCGGGGTTTCAGCCAACATTGCCCACCTCCCTCATTTCCTTATTCTCACTTATCGAAGTAGGTTGATTAAGCGATTTCTCACCTTTTTTTATCTTTTCTTTTAGCATCATAATACCTCTAGCGAGCGCCTCAGGCCTCGGCGGGCACCCAGGCACGTATATATCCACGGGAAGGATGTCCCGGGCTAACACCGTACTGTAGCTATTCCAAAATATGCCCCCATCAAGCACGCATGCCCCCATCGCTATAACCCACTTTGGTTCGGGCATCTGCTCCCACACAGTCCTGACCACCTTAGCCATTTTTATAGTTAAGGTACCGTCTATTAATACAATATTCGATTGCCTAGGATTACCATAAGACAAAAATCCCAGCCTCTCTAAATCAAACCTAGGGCCAGAGGCTGCAGCCAGCTCGGTGCCACAACAAGCTGTTACCAGATAGGCTGGCCAGAGAGAATACGTGTAACCCCAATTTATGACCTTACTAGCCAGCCTATTCTTTTTAATGAATTGTCCGGCTTTCTTAGCTATTTCATCAAGATTCCCAAAATAAACAGAGCCTTCTTCTTGAACCAAAATTATTCACCTTTACCCCTCGACCATTTTCCGCGCCCGCCGTAATGCCAAGGCTAGAGCTAAAACGCCTAAAATCATTAATGACCCCGATACGTCCGGCTTTAAGTTAAAAGTCATTGCGACTATAAATAGGAAAACAGCGTAAGGCTCGGCTAGTACGAACATAATTAAATAAGGATAGTACTGCATAGAAAAAAATCCCTTACCGCTACCAACTGGCGGGTTACCACTCTCAAATCTTTTTCTTTTCATCGGGTGTTCAGAGCCAGCTAGCGCTTTCCCTATGAGTAAAACCAAAACTGGAGCTACTAAACCTACTAATACAATAATTCCGACGCTCAGCACAGGATCCGCCCAGCTTGGCATACAAAAAAAATCATGTATCAATTAAGCTTTTTCATATGATATCGGGTAAGCAAATTCTACTGAGTTTCCGGGCTACGTAACTCCTAAAATGACGAGTAAGCATAGAACGCATTCTAGGAACAAATATAAATTGTAGCCTGCAAATATCATATCCCATGGACATATTACGCTATGACCGCCAAATAATTAATATAGGAGTTGAGGGGCAACGCAAAATAAATTCCGCGAGATTGGTTATAGTCGGGCTGGGTGGGCTAGGATCTAACGTAGCAATGCAAATGGCAGCAGCCGGCATTGGATTTTTAAGGTTAATCGACCCTGACAAGGTTGATGTATCTAACATAAACAGACAACCGCTTTATAACGAATCAGATGTAGGTAAACTAAAGGTAGATGCCGCATCACAAAACCTAAAAAAAATAAATTCAAAATTAGAACTTGAGACATTCCCGATGAAGTTAGATGAAAACAACGCTGAATCGCTTATCCGCGGTGTTGACTTAATCTTAGATGGATTAGATGGATTACATGAACGCCTAATTCTTAATAAATACGCCGTAAAACTAAATATACCTTATATTTTTGCCTCAGTACAAGATGCATTTGGAAGCGTAACTACTATAATACCGCATCGCACCGCGTGCCTTTCTTGCTTCATGAAAGATTCCGACCCCATGCCACCGTGCGCGATCGGAGTATATCCACCTGCCGTATTCGCAATAAGTTCCATCGTAGCTTCTGAGGCATTAGCCATGATAATCCAGCGTAAGCCTGCCCTAGCTGGAAGACTGCTGGTTTTTGATTTAGAGACTATGTCTTTTGACTTCGTCAGTTTAAGAAAGAATCCTACGTGCAAAGTCTGTGGTGTCTGAATTGGAGATTTTAGAGATAATAAGAAGGAATTATAAATGGGAAGGACCGCCGATTAGTAATGATCCTTTTTTTGGGCTTTTAGGTATAATTCTGAGCCAGCATACTACTGATAAGAATGCTTGGCAGGCAGAAAAAATGTTAGAAGATAAATTTAGTACTCCTGAAGACCTAATTTTAGTTGGAAAAAATTATATAAAAAATATAATTAAAACAGCCGGCTTGCAAAACGAGAAATCCAATACTATAATTAACGTCGCTAGGGCCGAAGCCGAACGCCATGCTGTATCCAGGGCTCTAAAAATGAACTGGCAAGACGCAAGAAAATCGCTAACAAATATTCAAGGAATTGGAGAAAAAACTGCGGATGTTTTCTGCATGCTGTATTTAAACGCCCCAATTATCCCTATCGACGTGCACGTTAAAAGAGTAAGTTATAGGCTCGCTTTATCGAAAAGCAACAACTACGAGGGTATTCAAAGAGATCTGCACTTGCTCGTAAAGCCAGAATACAGAAAGGAAACGCACCTAGCTATGATAAGATTTGGCAGAGAAGTGTGCAAATCAAAAAAGCCCTTATGCGCTTCTTGTCCTTTTAACAAAGTTTGTCCGTGGTACTTGTCTACAATAAAGGCTTAATATAACGTTAGGGGTTTGGGGGAAGCAGGAAGTCTCAATTGCTTTAGCGATTAGATAGGCGGACTTCCCCCAACGGAAAGATTTATAAGTAATGCTATTAACAACAGCAGTAGGGCCTGTGCGGCCCGAACTCACGCCCGTGGAGATCAACGCCTTAACCCGCCTTCCAGACGTGGCTGAACGAAAGTTTCCGCCGTCGGGAAACTGCGCTCTGGTGGTATGGGGATCGAGCATGGTCGTTGAAGCAGGAAGCTCTGAAGCTTCAGCCGAGGAGTAGCTTACTTGTTTCAAGGTCGAACTTTATCAGCGGGACGAAACGCGGATTTCTCAAGGCTGCCGCTGGATGCAGCGTAACGCGAACAGGAATACCGTTGTACTCAAAGTTCTTCTGCCTAGACGAAAAAACCCCAACGCCTTGAACCAGTGCGCTCGCAGCGGTAGCGCCCATAAGAAGTATGGCTTTTGGGGCAACCAGTTCAATCTCTTTGTGCAAATAGGGTATGCACGCAGCGATCTCCGATGGGCTAGGTTTACGGTTTCTCGGAGGCCGGCACTTAACTACATTAGTTATGTACACATCGTTTCTAGCCAGTCCCTCAGTCCTCAATAAGCTTTCAAGCAATTTACCGGCCCTTCCCACAAAAGGCCTCCCTTTTTCATCTTCTTCCTTACCAGGAGCTTCCCCTATCAACATTAAAGAGTTGAACTTACCCTCTCCTAGTACAGCGTTCTTACGGGCATACGCCAAAGGGCAACGCGAACAAGCCAATATTTGATTATTTAGCTCATCAATTGCATTTATCATTTTGACGCCCTTATAATATTAACCCCTTCCGCACTACCTATTATTAAATCACTCACCAAATCAACAAATATTCCTGTTTCAACTATTCCCGTTATGAGTTTTAACGAACGGTCCAACAACGTAAAATCACCTTGATATGCCGACAGGTCTAAATCTATAATCCAATTTCCATTATCGGTTAATATGGGGCCATTTTTTCCAGTTCCCGTCCTAAGCTTGCCGCTAAAATTCAAGGAGCGCAAGGAGGCATTCACGTCGTAATACGAAATTGGTTCGATTTCAACGGGCAGAGGAAAATCTAAGAAAAGCTTTTTTACGAATTTTCTTTCATCGATTATAATCACGTATTTTTTCGATCTCCTGGCTAATAGTTTTTCACCGAGAAGCGCTCCCCCACCTCCTTTTAACAAATTTAAAAAAGGATCAACCCGGTCCGCGCTATCAAACGTTATATCAGGAATGATTGGCGAATCCAAATAATAAGACGCAAACCCCATCGAGTCCGCCAAAAGTTGGGTTGCGCGCGAAGCGGCTATAATTTTTACCTTCTTCTCTTTTAAAAATTCTTTTAAGAATAATTCAACGGTGGAACCAGACCCCAGCCCAACTAGCATGCCATCATCTACTAATTGAACGGCTTCTTGGGCAGCCTTTCTGCGTTCCTCTAATACTTCTTCCATAGTAAGTCACGCCCTAAATTATATCCTACCTGAATTAGCCAAAAAACTCCGTTTCTACTACCGTTATAAGAATCCATAGCCAAAAAACTATCATTAAAAATCCAGGCAGCCTTTTCCGGCTTAAATTCTAACGCACCCAGCCCTACGCGCAAATTGGCTACCACGATGAGACACTTTCAAGCTGAATTTAAAAACTTATTGCGAAGAATACTAATCTTAATGCAGTCAATAAAATTGACCATTTTTAAAATTTTACTCAACGGCCTCTTTATTTTACATAACCTTTACTCAGCTTAAGCATCCAAGCCTTCTGCTCGCCCCAAGCCCCTTAGTATGGCTTTAAGGCCAATTCCGCCTTACAGGGTCTTATCCTACCTGACATCCTCTTCTCCCTAAAGGATCGGAGCTTTCTTGCTCATATCTCTGTAATCTAATCATTAATTGAAGCCAAAAAGCCGCCGGATTAAGTTAAGCTACGTTAAGCCAAAATGCTTCCTGAAGAATTTCTAACTTTTATAACCTTAAATTATTGCAAAAAAGACAGCGCGCGCTCAATACCTGTTAGCTCGGTGCCCGTACTCGTCTCTCCTACTAATGCCGCATAAGAATTAGCCGCCATTCCAAGGCGCAAATACTGCGATCCCATATTCACAGTGGCAGTATCAGCCCTAACCTTAAATTTTTCTTCAAGAGATTTTATTTCTTCTTCGGAGACCGTAGGAGGCAATACTAGACCCTTATCAGTTACCACAGCTAACGACCCTACAGTATACAATGAGCCTATTTTTCCCCTTTCAACCTCTACATCTAAGACATCTTTGATTTGCTTCAGTTCTTCCCTACTAAATTCTTCGTAAACAACAGCAAAATTTGAATTCGCCAAAATCAAATTTCCAAGAGCCGTATAATTAGACCTTAAAATTGCTACGTTTATATCAAACGCTTTTTTTACTTGATCAACAATTTCATCATCAACCTGATAAGGAAATAGAATGCCCTTATTATTTCCAGCAATCATAACACCGTGTAGCTCAGACGATATCACATTAACGGGAAATGTCTCGATGCCAAAAGAATCCTTTACGATATTAATAGACTTTTCGTTAAATGACGGCGGTATTATAGCCAAGCGATCGTTAACAAAAATCTTTACTCCAACCCAGCTACTTCCCATTAGGCGCCCTCTAGATACACCTAAGATGCTAGACGCTTTTGCCAACAGGTTCACCCGAATCCTGTTGTGTTTCGTCCTTACTTAGTTGAACTGAGGGAGGGGCTTCTTTCACCTCCTTACCTTTCAGCTTAACTACCCAAGGCTCGTCGTTTTTACTCCTTTCCAGTACAACAGAAATTCTACGCGGAAAGTTTTTTATGCCGTGCGCCCAAATAAGCGAATTAACCTCGTTGTCTATTACTATTTTATCTTTTCCAACGCGTTCTTGCAAGAATTCCCTTAAAATACGGGTCGCGTGAGCCGCCTTCTTCTTTCCGTGGGCGAATCCCGCATTCCTTAAGGTGATAACGTACTCTCTTTGCTCAGGCATAATATAAGAAAACTGGTATTGATTAAGCTTTTCCCGCCCGTATTTTAAAATCAAGTTACCACCTGTTAAAACTCGCGTTTGCAATGCACTTCCCGTGTCAAGCGTTACGCCCGTTATTGATGCTAGATTGGGCAGAAGCTCTTAAAGAGAAATGGCTTGATATTCAAGAGCTTTTTTCGTTAAAATCCAAAAAATTGATGTAAGCCTAATCAACATTAAATTTAAGTAGTATGCTGTAACGCGTAAAGTAAAGCATTTGTATAAAGTACCCCTAATGCGGCCGCCGGGATTTGAACCCGGGTCAGTGCCGTTCTGCTCGTTTGGCAGGGCACCGTCCTACCAGGCTAGACTACGACCGCTTACCCGTATTTTTCTACGGTACCTTAAGTTTTTATCGGTTTTTGCTGCTCTTTATCGCCTATATCCTTGAGACCGCCTATTCGTCAGCCAAAGCTGCGCCTCCTGCTTCAACGGCTATGCTCGGTCCCTCACGCATGCAGAGCCCAACGCGCGGCAGTTCGGTTAAGGCATTTATTCACGGGCAAATCGGGCCCCACCAACTTTAATCGGTTGGTTATGCCGAGCCAAGCATAAAACATTTTTGGGAATTCGCCTACTCCTCCCTAAAGCCGTTTTATTGCTTTCCCAAGCCCCTAGCATTATCTATAAACCGCCTAAAGAATTTTTTCTGGCAAGAAGTCCGCGTATATCGCTAAAGCCAGGATTTGCTGCTTCCCCAACACCTAACTTCTGTATAAAGCTCTTTAAGGTACTCGATTCATTATGCATATGCCTTAACGTATTATGCAACAAATTTTTCGGCTATTCAGGAATCCTACAATAAGTCCATTGGGTTTGGACGCACAAAATTTAACTCTAAACACAAAAATCGGGATCGCAAAAAAAGTATTGATGCTCAAACACTAATTCGGGCGATAAGGTTAAAACGAGAGAGTGAAAAAAATTGGGCCGATCGTCTAGTCTGGTAGGACGCTGCCTTGACATGGCAGAGGTCAGGAGTTCAAGTCTCCTTCGGCCCATTAAGCTCAGCTAAAAGACCTATCCCCCGCGTCGCCTAATCCAGGGATAATGAAGCCTTGATCATTAAGGGTTGGATCTATAGCTGCCGTAAAAATTTCAACAGATGGGAATTCGTGCTTTACCTTGTTTAAACCATACTTAGACGATATTAAGGTTATCAGTATTGTCTTAACCGGTTTACCGTGGTCTAATACCCTAGGAAGGACCCTCATTATCGTCGATCCAGTAGCTAACATTGGATCGGCAAGTATAACAATTTTTCCCTCGGTATTAGGCACATTAACGTAATATACCTCCGTATCAATTGAACTAATCCCGTCATCTGCTTCACGGCGTTTTGCTACCACAAAACCAACCTTTGCTGAAGAAAATATTTCTAATAGACCTTCAGTAAGCGGTAAGGATGCCCTCATTATGGATATTAATACGGTACGCTTTAAATCTGGTATTTCTACGCCTTTTGCCCGCCCGAGCGGAGTTTCAATATCAATAGCGTATGAATTCAAATAACGGCAAATTTCATATCCCATGTATTCGCCGACTCTGCGTAATACTTGTCTAAAGGCCTCTTGATCCGTGTTTTTGTCGCGCAAAATGGTAAGCAATTTTTGCATAAAAGGGTTATCTATAACCGTAGCTCCTTCAACTTCCAATGACACTATTTACCATTAAGGAATTCCAGTACCTAAAAAAATTTTCGTTTCTCATTGAAACTGTCTTTATCCTCCACATTCCAGAGGGGTCGGACGCTCTAACTTTAGCGCCACTTGACTAATGCTGTCATAGCAGAGGCATATCGTCTCCGCAAAAATTGTGCTAACCTTAGCAAGGGCTAAGCACTATACGTTAATAATTGCAGGTGACTTATTCTTTCTAATGCTCATAATGGGAGATCGTTCCTAATCCGTTCGCCGATCGCTACCATTTCATCCTTCTGCGTTGCGCGGTTTTTAACTGCCGTAAGCTATGTTGTCCTCGCGGGCTTCGACTTGAAGCTTAGCTCGTCGCTTCAACGGTGTACTTGTTCT
>JAGDXE010000006.1 GCA_023256375.1 Thermoproteati archaeon
TCCTTACCTCTAGGAAGTGGTTCCAGATAAACCTGCAGGCGCCGAAGTGCTTCTCCAGCAGTACCTTCTGGTTCTCGTTAGGGTATAGGCGCACTTTGAGGGTCTTCAGCAACTGCTTATTTAGAAGGTCAACTATGCATAAGTATTTCGCAATTCGTCTCCTCCCTGAAGGTCGGAGCTTTCTTGCTCATATTGGTAATGACACCGCATCCAAAATGTGCGCAGACAGCTTCCATACCGTAAATTTTTTCTGACTCCTTATCGTAGACTAGTAGCACGGGTATGGGTAGGCCCTTGCGGCTTAAAACGGTAATTATATGCCCTTTTTTCTTGACTATTTCGGTTTGAATGCCTATGCGCATAACGTTGCCATGCATAAAAATAAAAACTTTAGCTAGTAGTTCAATTTGCGCCTAGCGATCTTAGGCAGTAGGAGGCCCTTGGTTAAGGGATGCGTACTCGATGCGTTTATGGGAACTGGCAATTTTCGCAGACATTAATTTTGGTGCTGCGTTTATTCCGAAAAGAAGCCGCCCCTCGCTTAATTAATCACGAAGGGCCAGCGGCTAGTAATTTCATATGGGGTATACATCATTATGACATAAGGTTAAAAACCCAGCCCCGTCCTTCTTATGAGCTCTATCATCGCGTTTAGGCCTAGTTTAAGGGCGTATGCATTAAAACTAACGATAGCCGGGTTAATAGCCGGTCTCATAATAGCTTCTGCAATAATCTTCCGCGCAGATATACTTTCTTTAAAATCATATGGCAAAGTAGTATTTTTGCTCTTATTGATTATTCCATCGATAGCTTTTCTGCTCGAGGTTTTAGGCCCCGTCTACTTTGTGCGTACCCATTTATACTCTGTTGGAAACGGAAAGGTTGAAGAAAGCGTTGGAGCGATTTCTAGGAAGAGTAAGGTAATTTTTATTTCTCAAATAAGGGAAATAGAGGTATATCAGGGCTTCGGCGGGCGGCTATTCAGATATGGGGACGTCAGGGTTCTAAGCGGCCTGGGTTCATCCGAGGACATCTTCATGAGAAGTGTCGCTGACCCTATGGGTATTAAATCGAAAATAGAATCTTTTATTTCTTCGAATAAAATTGAACAAAAAGAAGAAAATAAAAATTCAGGCCAGGCCAGCCGAGGACATGGCTTCCTTTACCCCTTTCCCTTCCATTACGATAGACCTTAGTGCTCTCGAGATTTTTAATGGCTCTTTGTGCTGCCATACGTTTCTTCCAACTGCTAACCCAGATCCACCGGCATCGATCACGCCTTTTACTTGAGTTAAGAAAGCTTCATCATTTGCCGCTTTGGGTCCTCCAGCCATAAATACCTTCACCTTCCCGGCCGATTTCACTACCCACTTAAAGTTTTCTGGACTACCCGTATACTCGACTTTTACCGCGTCGGCGCCGAGCTCTAGCCCAACCCTTGCCGCGTAAGCTATGACTTCAGGCGCAAACCGATCTTTAATCGAGTGCCCTCTGGGATAGCTCCATAGGACCACTGGTATGTCTAGCCTATGGGCATCCCTTACTATCTCTCCAAATTCGCTGAACATCTCTCTTTCGAAATCGCTTCCCGCGTAGACGGTGTAACCTACTGCCGCAGCTCCTAAGCTCAGGGCTTCCTCAACTGAGCAAACAGCTCTTGAAACAGGATCCCCTTCCCTCAATTGGGTCTTACCATTAAGCTTGAGTATGAGGGGTACCCTTCCATTATAATACTTTTCAGCTAATCCCTTTTGAAATACTACGGCTTCGAATTGCCCTTTTTCAGCTACGTCCATTATAAACGCGGGGTCAACGCTTGTTTCATTAAAGTCCGTTGGTCCATGCTCTATACCGTGATCATAAGCGAGAAATAGAGCCTTGCCGGATGGCGCTAATTTATATATCAGGTTATCTTTCATTTTTCTTCGAGTAATTCATGCCTGAAAATAAATGCATTGCGGTTCGACGGACTTAAGGGATGGTCGATGGCTTGGCGCAAATGGCCATCCTAATTCATGGCTTGCGGGCTTCGGAAAATGGGTCGGCCCGCGCCGACCACCAAGTTAGGTATCCGCTTAACTGGCGCCTCCACCAATTAACTTTGAGCCTAAGTCGCCGTATTGGTATCTCTTTTTTGCCGTGAGTAGTTTTACCCATGATTATTTTTAACATGCCTTGTTTAAAAGACACCTTTATTGACGACGGGTCCGCGTCTCTTGGGATTGTTATCTCTCTGTTATACATTACGTGATTAAACCCACCGTCACTATCAGTATACGTTGTTTCCGCGTGTATTATCATTGTATCCCCGTCTAAATATATGTGTACGTCGTCTTGGCTTACGTGGGGCAGATCCACCATTAAAAGGTAATAGTTGCCCCGATCGCTTAGATCGGCTAGCGGTTCGTACCTATATGGCCTGCGGGAATTCATCGCTATCACCTCAAGTATACATAAAGGAGCCGCCTGCTTTTCCAGTTGAGGCGACCTGTTGCATTAATTGTTTTGTCTTCAAACGTATTTCTTCCGACTGTTTTATTAAATTATCTGTATCAATCTTTAGCGAATATAACTTTGAAATTACAAGTAAAAGTGCAGCTGCAGCGCCGGGATCTGGCATCCTGGGGTACGCGTTGGCGTAAAACGATCTTACGTTTATATTCTCTTTAATCCCACTCATTATTAAATGGGCGTACGTACCTAATAGAAGACCCCCCTCTAATGGAAACAGCCCTTCATCCGCGAGCTTTTTCGCGGAATCGGGATCGGATGAAACGAAATAAACCATCGCTTGCGCTTCTTCTTCGTATCTATCATCTGATGCCAATCCTCCCATGGTTACGAGTTCTTTTGCGGAAATTTTTTTTGCGAGACCAAATATGGCCTCACCTACCGCCTTAGATGCCTCGGGTGGTATGGGCACTTCTGCCGTAACAACAGCTATCCCGTTTCCAGCGTATAATTGCACTGGTGAGAAGGGCAGGCCAGAATGCACTACGGCGGTCGGTGGCATGTAATCTCCTAAATCCATCCAACCTATGGGTTTAAGCGCTTGGTCATGAACGATTTGGCCTGACGCTATTAGGCCTACAAGACCAGCATCCGGAAAGCCTACAAACAACGTTGAAATCCTTTCATCAAATTTTTGTAAGTGCAGCGATATGTTTTGCATAATTATTTATGGCGATAAAAAATAAGTTTAATGGGACGGGCAACATATTGCGGCATCGTTAAATATATAACTCCATATAATATTTATCCCATGCCAGAAATAAGAGTAGCTTTGGCCGGCGTTGGAAATTGCGCGTCCGCACTAGTGCAAGGTGTGCAATACTATTCTACTACGAAGGACCGGACTGGCTTAGCGCACCCGGTTTTAGGTGGCTACGGAGTTGAGGACATAAAATTCGTGGCCGCATTTGATGTAAGCGAAAAAAAGGTAGGCAAGGATCTAGGGGAGGCAATTTATGCACCGCCTAATAATACGATAAGGCTGTTTGATAAATTGAGGCTCGGCATTTCGGTAAGAAGGGGCCCGACTTTGGATGGCTTGGGCCGTTACCCCAGGCAGATAATAAAGGAATCTGCAGAAAGCCCAACAGATATAGTAGATGAGCTCAAGCAGGCGCACGCCGACGTCTTAATCAATTACGTTCCCGTCGGTTCGTCGCAAGCAGCTCAAACGTACGCTCAGGCCGCGCTTGAAGCGGGAATCGGGTTTATAAACGCAATGCCAGTTTTCATAGCGTCCGATCCAAAGTGGGCTAAGCGTTTCGAGGAAAAAGGTCTACCGGTTGCTGGGGATGATATAATGAGTCAGATAGGGGCTACTGTGCTGCATAAAACTCTGGTAAAACTCATGGCTGACCGCGGCGTAAAAGTAGATGAAACTTATCAACTTAACGTCGGTGGAGATATGGACTTTATGAATATGCTTGAAGAAGAAAGGCTCAAAGATAAAAGAGAAAGTAAGACGTCCGCGGTTAGAGCCATGACAAAATACTCTGTTCCCACAAGGATTGGCCCATCGGATTACATCCCGTTTCTTGAAAACAAGAAAATTTGCTACATTTGGGCAAAGGGAAGGTATTTTGGGGGAACTCCGGTTACTGTAGAATTGAAACTAGACGTTACGGATGCCCCGGACAGCGGAGGTAGTATGGTTGATATCATAAGGGCAGTAAAAATAGGTCTTGACAGAAAAATTGCGGGTCCGTTGGTCAGCGCGTCGGCTTATACGTTTAAGCATCCCCCAATTCAAATGCCCTACGAAGAAGCCGAGAAAAGAATGCTTGATTTCGCTGATGGTAAGTTGCCGCGTTAGGGTCTCTACCTATTTCCCATAATTTTTCAAACACTAGATCGGTTAGTTCTACGAGGGGCAGCGAATCCGTAAACAAAGTTGACAGCGAGCCAAGATAGATCATAACCATAACGGACCTAGAGTCTGCCATTAAAAGGCCTAATGGTACCTCTGATATTAACTTAACTTCAATGCTTTTTTCCAAGGTAACGAACTTAAGCGCGCTTTTATCCGTTATGAGTTGAAGCTTTAATCCTGTCTTGACAAGAGTTTCCATCAGTAATTGGATTAATTTTCCCTGTTCCTCCTTTACTGGGGGTATGATAGCTTTTATTCCGAATTTAGCGTCTTTTATTAGCATTAACGCGCGAGACAGCGCCGCTTCTTGATCCCTAATAACTTCTACTTTAGCGTCTTCTACGTTTCCACCCTTGTTCATGATCGGAGAGAGAGCCCTAGCTAAAGCCTCAAGCCTAGCGCTTTCCTCATATATCCTTTTCCTCTTCAGCATCTCAAATGCTTCGTTTGGATCAACCGGTCTGTACATCGCGGGCCTCGCGCTCTCTTTTATCACTAATCCGTTTTCTTCTAGTTCTTTAAGAACGGAATATACTTTTGAAAATGGTACTCTAGTAGAACTTGCTAGTTTCCGCCCGTCAGCCCTTCCGATAGTTAAGAGGGCGAGATAAGTTTCAGCGGCATACGCCGAAAAGCCTTCTTTTTTCAGCATACTCAGTAGATCCTTTTCATCTGGCATTTACGGGGACTACCATGGGGTAAAATTAAAGCGTATCACCGTAGCGCGCTAGGGATTACCTGAAATTCAGAAATGCATAAAAGCGGCCGTTTAAATTAGGACAAGATGGGAGGAGGAAATAAAAAGAAGCCGATATCAAAGGCGCAGCCAGCCGAGGAAAGGGCCAAAACGAAGGAAGAAAAGGGCAAGAAGGAAGAGAAAGGCAAGAAGGAAGAAAGGGCTTTATCTCAATACGATATAAATCAGGAATTATTCTCGGCAATTACCTCGTCTTTAAAGAAAAACAAGGTGCAAACAGCTTTCGATGTTAGTTCGGCGTTGGGAGTTAAGTACGGGCTGACGCTTAGGGCTCTCAAAGAACTTGAGAAAAACGGAAAAGTAAAAGTACTAGCCAGAAATAAGCGTTCAATTCTTTACAGCTTAAGTTAAAAAAATCAAATAAATTTGGTTACTTCTTTTACCTCGATCTTAGTTGGCGGTTTTAGCTGGCCGGCGAAATCTGTAAGCGCCTTAACTGATGGCACATCCCATACGCAAAAGGCATCGTTTTTTCCCATATAGGCGTTGATCATTTTAAAGCCTGAAGGTAGTTTTCCTGCTTTGACTGCCCCTTTGACGGTGTCAAAGAATTTTTGTGCATCTTTTTCCTTAGATGCTTCCCAACTGTGGTGCACTACTACGTAAACCATGGCAATATGATTAGTCCACTCGCTTTTAAAGCTAGCACGCGTTAACGACCATCCTAATTCATGGGTTGCGGGCTTCGGAAAATGGGTCGGCCCGCGTCGACCACCGGGCTAGGTATCCGCTTAACCGGCGGCCCCACCCATTAACTTTGAGCCCAACCGTAATGCGGGTACTGCGCGCATTATTTTAAGCGCGTTAACGTTTCCGCTGGTTCAATCGAGTAAGTAAGATGCGGTCAGAAGGACGTGTCGAGTTGTCTGCTCGCATGCGGCATGATTAAGAACGCTGCCAAGGGAAGTGGGTATTAGGCCAAATCTTATCTTTATGCTAGCTAACTGTGCAAATTCTGCTCAAAACTTTAAATCCTTCTGCCATGGGATATATGATACAGGACGCCGACCAACCTTCCTATAGAGGCCAGGTTAAAGTGGAAAAAAGTCGAAGAAGCTAAGACCCCAGAAGAAAGGTTGGTCGCGTTACAGGAATACCTTTCCGCCATTCCAGCGCATCACGGGACCGAAAAGCTTCGTCTCCAGATTACAAAACAAATTTCTAAGGTCAGGCAAGAGCTTCAGCGCGGAGAAAAAAAGGGTGGTCGCAGGCCGCATGGAATTAAAAAAATTGCTGATCTCTTGGTATTCTTAATTGGCCCTCCAAATTCTGGAAAAAGCGAGTTTTTATCCGCGTGGACTGGGGTGACTACCAGAAAGGGCATGGGCATTGCTGACTTAAGCGGAATGAAGGTTCAGGTCGTAGAATTACCATCCGTTATCCCAGGGACTAAGGGTAGGGCCCAGTCAGTAATGCCAGACGTCGTCTTCGCCTTCGTTACAAAAGAGTTTTCGGATTACAAGGCTCTGGTCGAGGCTTACGGGATCTACATGGCGCGCGTTCCGACTCTTGTGTTGTCGAAAGATGGCCTACCTGGTAGCCTCATGATTAAGTCTGACTTCAGGCAAATAGAGTCAGAGTTAATAAAGCTAGTCGGCATAAAGAGGATTTATTTAAAATCTCCTCAGCAAAAAGAGCCAGATAAAAAGCCTATGATATTCAGAGGAGATGTTACCGTGGGTGATGTCGCGGCCTTAATCCATAAGTCCTTGGCCCAAAACTTTAAATACGCTAGAGTTTGGGGGAGCGTTAACTACCAAGGCGAAAAAGTTGGTAAGTCTTACGGCCTGAAGGACCGCGACGTCGTTGAGATACACTGAGCGAGGCCAAGGCCCTCTTCATTTCTTCAAGTTTTTGAAATCCGCTTTGCCTCGTTGAAGCGGTGGCCAGCGCCGTAGATAAAGACAAGGTTTCGTCTGGGCTTTTATTTTTCATTAAATAATGAAAGGCCGAAGCCAGAAGGATGTCACCCGCACCGGTAGGGTCTGCCGAGATACCCTCGGCCTTAGCGAAAAACCTACTGGGGCCATAGTAAAGCGATGCGCCGTTTTTTCCGCGACTAACAATTTTGTATTTCGCTTGTATTGCGTCTATTTGGTTAAGCCCGCCCAGCGCTACGGAAAATTCACGGCGCGAACCTGAGATCAGAAATGTCCCATTTAAAAATGATAGATCTGCCTTAAGGTTCTTTACAAGACCGTTCTTTGCGAATGCCCTAATAAATCCCTGGATCCCTACGGCAATTGGTATATTCAATCCTTTTATGAGTTGTATTAGATGGGGATCTATTTCTTGGGCGACCGGCCCGATCAGCGCGCCATCAAATCCTTTTATGCTCGATTCATCGATGTATAACCTACGTGAAGGCTCGCGAAGATATAGCCTTCTTCTTTCTCCATTATACGCGATTGTAAATTTTGTAGTTGTATCGCCAAGCCTCACGGTATTTATCCCCAGGGAATTCAATGCGGTTTCTGGGGCATTCCAATCGGAACCGTAAGATGAAAATACGGTAACTTTATCTCCAAGGGCTAGTAATGCTAGAGCGGAGAAGAAGCTCGTGCCACCCGCCCTTATGTAAGTGTCCCCGGCCTTCATTATTTCATCAAGAGTTACAGCTCCAATGCACGCGATCTTCATATAGAAGCTTTAGGATACGCCTTAAAGGGCCTTGCTAAAACTTTAAAGTTGAGCATTTAAACGGATATGCATATATGCCACGACAAGTAGGTATTGGCGAGATTACGCCCAGGTGTTAAATTGTGGCAAAGAAGAGGAAGAGTAGGGGGAGGGGCAAAGGGAGCAAGGGTAAGGCAAAGTTAGTTCAATGTGATAATTGTGGTGCATGGGTACCAAGGGATAAGATTGTAAGGGTGACCCGTTGGGTATCTCCTGTCGACCCACAGTTGGAGAAAGAATTGAAAGCGAAGGGGGCCATAGTGCCTAAGGTACCGATAACCAAGAACTATTGCGTTTCATGCGCCATTCACATGGGGCTTAGAGTAGTGCGTTCTAAAAAAGAGAGAAAAGAGTCTTACACCAGACTTTAGAGCTAGTATTCCTTATAGATTGAAATGGCTTACGAGCGCCTAAAAAGGTACCTTACGCTAGAGAACCTTTGGATGTATATAATTACATTGCTCATACAGTCGTCTAACGGTGAAATGTACGCTTATGAAATAAAAAAGGCATTGCGTTCAGAATTTGGGTTAAGGCCAGCGACGGTTACCGTTTATTCAGTCTTGTACCGGATGGAAAGGGAGGGGCTTTTAAAAAGCCGTTCCGCGGGCTCTGGGTTGGGTAGGCTTTCCAAAAGGTATTACAGCGTAACGGATAAGGGAAGGGACGAATTGAAAAACGCCGTAGACTTTCTCGAGGAAATAGGCTCTAAGCTGAAGTCTGGCTAAAGTCGGTTAGTGATTTTCGGTAAGCAATCTCTTAAAAAAGTACCTTAGTAATTCAACCCCCTGGAATAAGGGTGAGTCAGTGCGCACTATGCAATTTATTGTTTCCGCGCGGCAGCGCTTGGACGATGATCGGGTTGGCCGTTTCGCCAACACGAAGGGAGAGGGTCGCCTTGGCGCATAAAATTCGGCGTTTTTTCACCTAACCGCATTTCCTAAGGTTTTTATGCGCGAGTATTCTATGGGCATAAAATGCTTACGAGGTTCAGGAATAGCCTAACTGGTTTGCTAAAGCTTCTAGCTTACCCGTTTATAGAATTAGGTGTGCCGCCTAATTATTTGACGTTGGCCTCATTAATATTTTGCGCTTTTTCTTCATTGCTAATCGTGAGGTCGGCGTTTTTCTACGCGTTCTTTCCATTCGCGGTAGGGGCTTTGCTCGACGCACTGGATGGTACCGTTGCGCGGGCTGAAGGTAAGTCGACTAAGTTCGGCGCTTTTCTAGACTCTAACTTGGATAGGTACTCAGATGGGATTGTACTCGCGGGTTTCGCACTGGTATATTCAGGATTAATAATGCGTTCTATGGTGTTAGCGGCAATGCTTGGATCGTTCTTGGTCAGTTATTCTAGGGCTAAAGCTGAGTCTATGGGTGTAAAGATGGAGGGGATCGGGATAGGAGAAAGGGCAGAAAGGCTGCTCATAATCGGCTTCACGCTCCTTTTTCCCGTTTTAAGCGAGTGGACTATAACTATTTTGGCGTTGCTTTCAAACTTCACTTTTCTTCAGAGGGCTTATGAGGCGTACACAAAGCTTGACCCATCCAAAGGGCTAGCACCTCCATAAAGGGGTGAAGGCTTTATCTTGATTATTGTATTTTTATACGCATAGGGCTTGTTTGAACTAACCAATGCCCACGGAAAAATAGGGGTTTCTTTAGGGCTTTGCAGCTTCCGGGCTTATCGCTCGCACAAGTTTATATGTAACTTCTTCAATAATGCATGGACGAAAAGGTAAGGCTTTGGATTTTTGCCGCAATATTTTCCGTTGCATCTTACGTGGTATCCGCCGGTATATCGTTGGGGACGGCGGCCTACGCTGCCTCAATATTTCTGGACCCTCTACTTAACCTAACGATCCCTCTGCTTATATTATCCGTCGGTTTTCAAGCTATAAATAAGAGGGGAGGCGCTTTCGCGATCGGCCTTATATCTGCAGTTTTATTTGCCTTAACTTTTCTCTTCTTCTTGACGGCCACGGCGTTCGTGGCAGGGATTCTCACAGAAGTTTCAGCTTATTTGCTCGGGTATAGGGGGATGAAAGCATCCGTAATAAACACGGCGGTATACGGGCTTGGCGAAGGGGCGTTGAGCGTGTACATCGGCGCTTTGTTCCTTCACTACGCGGTACCAATTTTACCGTTCGTTGGATTTTCTTTGGTCTTCGTAGCTTTGGGGGCGTTCGTCGGTTACCTCGGTCAGTCCATATCTTCATACATGATTAAATCTGGCTTGATGAAGTGATTTGGAATGAGTGGATTTTATGAAGGTTAACGCCGTTCTTGCTTTGCCAGCAGCACTCATGATTGCATTGGCAGCCGCTATCACGCCATCGCCGGTGCCGATGATTTCTACAATTCCTTTCCTTATAGGTAGAAAGAGGTTTCTTTTATTGGAGCTCTTGGTTATAGCGTTGTCCGCATTTGCTCTATCTGAACTTGATCGTTTTAGTCTCTTCGCGTATACGGAAAGGACTGCCACGTTTGTAAACCTGTACCTGCTAGCTAGCGATTACGTGGATAGACCTTCAATTTTGGCGATAACCGGAAAGGCTGGGTTGCCTTTAATTGTGGGATTAAATTATTTTCCGTTATTTTTGTCAGTATCGTCCGAGGTTACTTTTTACGCTCGCATAAGGGGCATCACGAACGAGTTAAAAAAAGGAAAGTTTGTATCATTTTTCCAATCTCTGGCGCTGCCTATTTTAGTAGAGGTAGTCAGGGTTGCAGAGAACCTCTACATGGCTTACTCGTTAAAGGTGTACGGTGGGGGGGTAATTAAGCGCAAGTTAAGGGTAACCGGGGCAGACGCCTTATTTGGGGCTTATGGGGCATTAGTCCTTTGGTTGTCATTAATCCCTCATTTTTAAAGGGCGAGATATCAGTTTCGCCCGAAGAGATTGTTGGGTTGCTTGGGAGAAGCGGATCTGGTAAGACTAGCATCATTAAGGAGATCCTAGGATTTGGAGGAATCTGCCAGATGCGCGAAGGAAGAATGGGCATCGGCCTGCCGCCTCCTCGCGATCTGATCTCCGGTGTATTGCAGGATCCAAATTCCCAGGTACTCGGCGACAGTTGCGAGGACGAAATCGAGTTGTTGTCGATGGATCATCGCGTCGACGCGGCAATGGCCGAGAGGCTAATGGGCAAGTTTTTCCGCAAAAACTTCTTTCAATTATCAGATGGCTATAAGAAGAGGTACGCACTTGCAACGGTAATGGCATCAAAGCCCAGGTATCTGTTTTTAGACGAACCTCTAGCAAATTTGGACGCCAGGGGAGTAGCTCAGATACTATCAATAATACCTAAGGGCAGTCTGGTTGCGGAACACCGCGTTAGAGAAATAAGGGACGTCGTCGATAGGGTATACGTTATAAGCGGTAAAAGCGTGGCAGAAGCGGACGTGGACCGGCTTTACGATGAGTCATTTTTAAGGGCCAACGGGCTTAGGGGATTTTCTGTGCAGTTCGAAAGGGGAAGTTTGGGAAAATTGCTTCTTGATGCGGATGTAGGTTTCAAACTTGAGGTACGCGAGGGTGAGGTTGTAGGCCTTTACGGTAATAACGGGTCCGGAAAGACTACTGCGATAAAAAAGCTTTCGAGGAAGGTTTACCCCGTATTTCAAAACCCGGATCTTCAATTTTTTAAGCGTACCGTTTACGAAGAAGTACTGGACGAAAACGCTTTGAGGGCGTTCGGTTTAGCCGATAAGGCCGAGGCTAGTCCGTTCGCGCTTAGCTTTGGCGAGAAAATGAGGGTGCTAATGGCTGCCGCCTTTTCTTCCGGAAAGAAAGTCTTGGCGTTCGATGAACCCACGACTGGAATGGACGGTGACGCGTTCTTATCTTTCCTGAACGCGGTTAAGTCGATGAAGGAACAGGGAAGAGGAATAGTTATAGCTACGCATGACGAGGATTTGATCGCATTATGCGATGAAGTAATAAACCTGGAAAGCAGGGAGAGGTTACGTTACTAGGCGTTTCAGATTAAATTATGTTGGATATAGATTGCCAAATCCCTATTTCATCCGAAAGGTAAGCGTCAACGATATACTCTTTTTTGAAAAGTCTTTTCATTAGAGAGCGCCTTAGGTATGGGGGCAGGCTAGCGTAAATGCTCAGGAGTTGCCTTTGAGCACGAATTTCATTTTCCATATGGGCTAGTTTTTCCTCCAAGCGCGCGTTTATTTCGTCTCCCGATATGATTGCATCGGCAGCAACCTCGGCGGAGATAGCCGCGGGGCGAATACCTTCTCCTGCAACCGGGAATACTAAACCCCTAGCCTCTCCAATCCTGTTTTGTTTTTGTCTTACTTTGCCAATAGATATTGGTGCCCCCATTAAAGAGAGAATTTTTCCGGGGAATTTTTTCCGTAGGTATTCCAAGAGTAGTGACTTTGGGTTTTTTACTTCCATGAATCCGGCTCCGACATTGACCTTTCCGGAACCACTAGGAAAAGCCCAGTAAAATCCAGTCAATTTACTATTGAATTCCAGCGTGACACCAGGCGCTTGCTGATCGGTCTTAACGATAGCTCTGATCGCGCAGACAACGCGCCGATCCCGCGCGTATGGGCCAGTTGCATCAATAACGGCGTCAAAGTTTTTCCAGCTTACGTTCTTATCGGGCTTCAGCGCGGTTTCTCTCATACTGTTTATCCAGCCCTGCTTATCTATGATAACCCACTTCGGATATCTGTAGTGGGTTGAGTACACCTGGGTACCATCTAGGATGAAGTTGAAGTCATGAACTTCATCGATAATCTTCCAAGGTACTTTAGGAGAATACGCGTTTGTAACAGCTTCGCCACACGCCTTGAAGTAAGAATTAGTAACGTCGAATAATTGTGCGTTAATTTTGTGGTCTTTTAATAACCGATACAGGTAGGAGCCCGCTGCACCTCCGCCCCTTATGGCTATTGCGGTCAAAGTGAATAATTATTGTTAGTTCTCGGATTAAAATACTTATTCATCTTTATCGCTGAAGACCTCGTCCGTTAAGGCGGGGTAGTTCACTAATTGATCCCAATAATCGGGTGTAAATGACATACTCTTCTTCCCTAAGGTTCAGCGAAGCGTAGTACTTAGCCCTAAGCCGCAGAGAGCGATTCCACACGAACCTGCACGCGCCAAAGCCCCTCGGTGAGCACAAGCCGACCCCCCTTTAGGCGCACAGGGGTCTTTATCGCGCCTATACAATTATCGCGTAAGAGCTTCGCAATTTATCCTCTATCCTTCTTCTATCCTTCCCCTCGGAGCTTTCTTGCTTTTCCCGTAAAGGATATCGCTGAAACTTAAGGGATTTATAAAGAGGTATTTTTGTCTTCCCATGCAACATTAGAGCGGGTTTTCTAAAGCTCGTGCCTATGAGCCGGTTTTTTGCACTGCCTAGAGCCGCGCTAGATTTAAAAAGCGCGGTAAGTTCATCGCGTGCTAGCCTTAGTGAACTTGTTGGCCAAGGCTAACTTGGCCGAGGTCATGACGGTGGTCGGTATTTACGTTCACGCGTGGTTTTTGGTGTTTGCCATCGGCTTGCCTTACGTCGTTTTGGCTTTAGAGTGGAAGGCTATAAGGAATAAAAACGGGCTTTACTTATCTGCTGCGAGAAAAGCTAGCGCCGTTTGGGGTGTTTCATTTGCGGCAGGAGCCGCAACGGGGACGCTAGTTGAGTTTGGTTTAGTCCAAATTTGGTCCGGTACGCTTGCTGCCCTCGGTACTTTCTTCTTTGCAGTAATGTATTTAGAATTGTTTGCCTTTATGACCGAAATCGTATTCGTAGTACTTTATATATATACATGGGAAAGGTTTAGCTATAAGTGGGTGCACTGGCTGTTTGGACTTGTGGTCTTGGTCGGCTCAAATTTGAGCGCGTTGATGATCCTTGGCGCTAACGCGTTTATGAACGTGCCTTGGGGTACCGGTGACTTAATATCAAAGGTATTACCTTGGGAATCCGTTAGTTACGGTCCAAGCGTCGTGAATCAGACTGCCCTTTTATCTTTATCCTCGGCTATGAGTAAAGGCTCACTGGCGCTCGCAAGCCTGTCCCTGGGGTCTTCGTTAGGGCAAATTTTATCTAACCCAATGATAGCGTTTTACGACCCGGACCTATGGGTTACCTTTTTGCACACCGTATCCGCAGCTATTATCGTTGTGGCCTTTGAAGCTTCCAGCGTTTTCGGTTATTTGTTCTTGAAGGCTCCTGAAGAAAGTAAGGCAGGCTTCTTGAAGTTATTCCGCGTATCATTTGGTGTGGGTTCGGTGGTCAGCTTAATTCAGCCATTTTTTGGCGATTTGGCAGGGAGAGTGGAGTATACTTATCAATACACAAAATTCTTGGCAGCAGAGGGTTTTTCATCCAACGGCGGGACGAATCCCATACTTGGCATATTACTCAAAGGTAATCCTTCCTATTACTTTCCGGGATTTAATCAATTGCTTTCTGAGGTAAAGGCCTCTATCGATCCAGAAGCCGCGCTTGCCACGGTTAAGGGTGCTGAGTCTGTCGAGAGTATAATTTTTCCCCTGTATTATGGGATGGTTATAGCTGGGATTTTGCTCTTTATCTTTGCCGTGCTCTACTTTGCTTCATATTCAGGCGCGTTGCGGCGCATAGAGGATAAGGTAGTCGGCTTAATTGGGATTGACGTCGACACATTTTTGGTTTACGCATCGTTTTTGGCAGCGGCATTGGCGCTTTTCGCTGGAGCTGCTGGCTGGGCAGTTAGGGAGGTAGGAAGGCATCCGTGGACTATTTACGGGCTCATCCCGTATTACGACGTGGTTACGCCAGCGGCGATAACACCGGTCTTCGTAGCTTTAATAATAGCTTTGGAGTTAGCCATTTTTGCATCGGGTACTGCCGGCATTATCATAGTGCTGAGGCACGAGCTGAAAGGAGTATTAAAGGTGAAGTGAAGTGTTGATCACATCCGTGTGGATAGGTTTTCTGATGTTGGGCATAACAATAGTTAGTCATATATTTCTTGTGAGCCTTGTACTAGGTCTAGCATTTATGGCCCCGATTTTAGAGTATTTATCTTATAGGCGGAAGGACGAAAAATTCGAAGCCTTGGCTAAGAGCGCGTTGAAATACCTAGCTATAAGTGAGCTTGCCGCGGGGGTTTGGGCAACTTGGTTTACGGTGGCGCTCGCCGGCTTTTGGCCCCAGCTGACCTTTATAGCGACGACTGTTCTATTTTATCCTTTGACTATAGCTATAACTGGGGTTATGATTGGGATTCCGTTTATGGCCATATATTGGTATACGTGGGGGGCTGTTTCGCGTAGGATCCACTTGCTGATTGGGGTAGTGATGGCCGGAGGAGCTTTGCTCGTACCCACGGGCTTTAATATGATTTTTTCATTTTTAGACGACCCAGTTGGGCTTAAGAGGGCGCTGGCGGGTAACGGCTGGGCGGTTTTTCAAAACCCGCTTTATCCAGATTTCACGATTCATAGGATAAGCGCGGCCATATCAATGGCTGCCATGGTATTTGCAGCGGTATACGCGATCAAAGCGCACAGGGATCACGACAGAATTCATGAATGGGCGTCCGAGATCGGTCTTTACATAGGGTTGCCAGCGTTATTGATTGCTTCAATAACCGGCGTGATTTACGCCTTTTTGTTGGACAAGTACAGCCCTTACGTGGCCTCGGCGGTCCTCGGCCCTCTGTCTTTCTCCTCGGTCGCAACTTACTTCAGGCTTTATCCTGCGTTCGTTGGATTCATGGTAATTATAAGCGGCATTTGGGTTTCGGCCATGTTTAACGGTCTTCATAAAGCTTTTGACCGCTCAAAGGAAATATCCTCATTTATTCTATTGGCCTTTTCGCTGGTGGGCGTGCCTTACGGTGAGGTCTTAAATGACCTACCTCGCTACCCATACATGGTAATACAGGGCGTGAGCGGCATACCAGCTAGTAATTTCATAAATCATTGGATGTACATATCGCCTGTTTTTGCTTACGCGGCAATGATTATTGGGACAGCCCTTATGGCAGTTTTCTCTTACATGATTTACACAGTCTTGGTATCTAAGACTCCAGGAAAAAGTGGAGAAGGGATTAGTTCGGGGTTAACCGCAGCTTAGCAAATGAAGGGGTTTGGGGAAACAAAGAAACCCACGCCATTTATGGGTGGGAGGATGTCAGTAGATCGGCCGCATCATAGGAGCATAGTTTTGGCTTTTGGGGCTGAATTTCGCGGGCTGCCCTTAAGGAATTATTTCAAATCAGGAAGAGCCGCAGAAGGGCAATAAAGGCTGGGCTGGATGGCCCCAACCGAATTGGCCCCGCGGAGTTGCCTCGTAATACCGGCAAGTAGGCGCCAGTCAATGAAGCTTAAACCGAGGAGTAGCTCAACTGTTCAATAATAGCCTTAAAATAGTCCTTAGAATCTAATAAAGAAATGGGCGAACCCTGTTTAAGAGCTCTTAAGTACTTTGAGTCGCTTTCGAAGTTCCCGCAGACGGTTATGCTGGTTTTTACGGCCTTTGTTGGTTATTTTACGCCTAGGGGAAGCTTCAGCTTAATGGGGCTTTTAGTACTGCTATTGTCTGAATTTTTGGCAATCGCGGGGACGACTGCAATTAATATGTACTACGACAGGGATATAGACGCGCTGATGGATAGGACGAAAAACCGGCCCATTCCGTCTGGTTTTTTGAGCGCGGATAAGGCCTTAGCAATCGGCTACGGAGCGCTTATTTTTGGCTTGATGATTTCGTTTTTAGATGGTACTTTACTGCCTGTTACGATATTATTAGGTTATGTCTTTGACGTTTGGGTTTACACGGTTGCGCTTAAGAGGAAAAGTTCGCTGAACATTGTTTTCGGTGGGGTTGCGGGGGCGATGCCCATACTTGGTGGGTGGGTAGCTAGGACTGGTTCCGTTGGTGCGGGCGGATTGATACTATCTCTATTGATACTTTTGTGGATACCATTACACACGTGGGTTATAAGTCTCGTCCATCGGGATGACTACATAAGAGCCGGCGTGCCGATGGTACCCATAAAAGTAGGATTAAAGCGGCTTTACATTTACTTGTTTTTCGCGCTCGCGGCGTTCTTTTTTGCGACCTTCGAGCTTGCCATGCTTGGTATTACTACATGGCTAACTCCCGCGTTATCTGGAAGTATGATAATTGCCCTTATGGCAATGATTTATAAGGCGTTCTTCTTAAATAATAAAAGGATGTTAATGTCGGCGCAGGTATTCGCTGATGTATTTTTGACCATTTCGTTGATCTCCGTTTTGATTAGGCGATGGGCCGTAAAATTTTTACCCGAATTTTTAACGGGGAGTGAGCTCACGACCCGTAGCTACCGCTGAGCTATACTTTTTCGTAAAGCTTCGCATCAAGCATCCCCGTTCGCGCGATAGGTTCAATTTAGCAGCGAGCATCCATAGATGAAAAAGGGTAATTGGGCTTATGATTGGGGTCCCTTGCATGCGGCATGAGTAAGAAAGTTCCGAAGGGAGGAGAGATGTCAATTTTCGTAGACTGGCGGTAGGTTTAGGGCCTAACAAGCGGAAGGGTTTATAGGGTAACCAAAAGGTTAAAATTTGAAGCCGAGTAGAAATTGGGCGGTCGTCGTCTAGCTGGTTAGGACGCCAGCTCCCCAAGCTGGCGATCCCGGGT
>JAGDXE010000023.1 GCA_023256375.1 Thermoproteati archaeon
AAAAAGGTTTTATAGCGGCCCAAGCACTACCGCTTTGGCGCGTAGGGGGCCTGCGAGTTGCCGCTTAAGCTGGCCAGGGGCCGCCTGCGGCCGTGATACAAGCAAGCAGGTGACGGTCGTCGAAGCCCTAGCCTAGGATTATCACACCTTTGAGGTTGGGCACGAAGGAATTAATTGACCGAGGCGCTTGTGATATTTTGGTTCGGCAGCTGGACTTTTAAGCGCAAGCAGAATCCACGCATGGATGCTTTTTCGTCGACCATTGAACAATTTCAGCAGGAGCTCAAAAAAATTGATACTTCATCGCAATCAAACGTAAATTACCGTATTTATGACAAGTGCAATTTTGAAGATCCTACTAGATCAGAAAACTATTTGATGACATTTTGCGATGGAGGAAACTTTCCTTTATTTCTTACGCATTATTATCTAGTACAGCTTAACCGCGTATTTATTTCGTCTTGGTCGAATAGAAAAAGGATTTTACACGCTTCGTTTGATTTCTTTTCTATGACTAGGCAGAACGGAGAATTTCTTTCGAGCGTGGTCTGGCCTATCGCGCAAAAAGGGGATTTTTCATGTGATGTAGATATTTCAGATCATGACACGAGGGTGCGCTATAGGGAACTGGGTGGCTTTGATGCGTTAATAAGGGCCTCGCAGATTCCTAGGAGGTTGGCCGAGAGAGGGGCACTTTTGAAGGCGATGGAAAAGACAGAGGGTTACTTTATTGTCGATGGCTTGCTTCAGGCTGAAGTTAATTCGGAGCAACGGTTACTGCAAGCTGCGAGTAAGCTGGCCGATGAAAAGGGCCTGATGCTAGCTGGGTTTGCTAAGACGGCAGGGTTGTTAGATCCAGGTGTTTTGCCTAGTCCGATTATAAGTAAAAATGGTGAGTGGTACGCAAGGGTAGGAGAAATCCCGTCTAGGGAATCCTACCTTTACGTTGTAAAATTTCATAGGAAGGCGATGGCGCCCTACGCGGTGGAGGTTTCGAAGCATGGTAAAGGAGATTATCAATCCTTATTTTCAGCCTTATTTTCTGACTCGCTTGACCCGCACTTGCCAGGTTATCCCCATGGTTTGATTGACGTTGATAGACGGGCTAGGATAGGGCATCACGAAGCCGAACGCTTCAAAAATTATTTCCTTTCTAAGTTACCGCGGGAAGTAAGTCAGGAGATAATTAGGCAGGAAAGAGCCATAAGTACCCACGATATTTTAAATGCGATAAGCGCCCTTTGAGTGGTTAGATTGACAAACGACGAAGTTGGGCTAATTGCGGGAGGTAGATTTGGCGAGGTTATACTAAGAAAGGACAGCGGGAAGCAACTTGAAATAGGGCAATTACTCGTGTATGAAAAAGCCGAAAAAAAAGTTTTGTTCAAGGTTTATGACCTGGTTCACTCGTCGACGTTGCCCCAAAATGCCATAGATATGGCTCAGGGTTACGTGAGAGAAGAGGAGGGGCCGCCCCTCTCCATCTATGATATGGATGAAAAAATTAGCTATTTTACTAAGGGTCTGTTAAAACCCCTGATCGAAATCAGGGAAGAAGGGTCCGGTACTCAGATTCTTGGCCCAAAATCAATGCCTTCTTGGTGGGAAGGCGTAAGAGAAGTAAGGACGAGCGACCTCTACTTTCTTCAGGGCGATGGTACTTATTTGGGAAAACTTAGGAACGGTTCTCGCGTTATGGATATCGACATTAAGTTACCTACCGATAAACTAATCCCTCACCATGTACTTATTGCAGCCAGTACTGGAAAGGGTAAAAGTAATCTGGTCAAAGTTATGCTTTGGTCCATTGCAAATGAGGGCAAGGCGGGCGCATTCGTAATAGATCCGCACGGGGAATATTGGGGATTTCACGAGAAAGGATTAAGGCTTTTAGGTGAAAAAGCTGTGCTTTTATCCCCTAACCCTCCGCCAGGAGGCATCTCCCTGAAGATAAACGTGAGGTCCTTGCTTCCCGATCACTTCTCAGGGGTTAGCGAATTTACTGAAGCACAACGTGAGGGGTTAGAATCAATTTTCAGGCAATTTAAGCAAAAATGGATTGAAGAATTACTTAGTGACTCGCAAGAATCCGTTGAGGGGGTTAAGCCAGCAACAATTGCTGTCCTTAGGAGGAAGATGAGACTGTTGCTAGGCCTTGGCGACAATGATGAGGGTAGCGGGCCCTTTTCCACCGATTTGGGCGAAGAAACAATTAACAGCATAATTAAATATTTAGACGATAGGAAGGTTGTTGTGGTTGATACTTCTTCTCTAGAAGAGGGTACAGAGTTGTTAATATCGAATATAGTAGCCGATTTAATCATGAAAAAGCATCAAAGGGCTAAGGCAGAAGGGCTCTTAGATTCTATTCCTCCTGTTGCAATAATAATCGAGGAAGCAGCAAGGGTTTTAAGCGAAGGAGTTGAGCCTAACGTACTAAAGGAAGTAGCGAGAGAGGGTCGTAAATTTAAGGTAGGGTTGATAGCAATTACCCAGCTTCCATCATTAATTCAGAAGGAGCTAATTGCTAATATGAACACTAAAATAATTCTAGGCAACGAAGCTAAAAGCGAAAGGGATGCCTTAGTGAATTCTTCGGCGCAGGATTTATCTAACGAGGAACAGGAAATAGCGAGCCTCGATCTTGGAGAAGGTATCGTAACCAGTTCGTTTCTGAGGATGGCGGTGCCGATTAAAGTGCCTTTGTTTGATTCATTAGTTAAGGCGGAGCAAAGGGATAGGCCTAAATTAGCTTTTTAAACAAGAGTTTTATTCGGTTCTTTACCCTAGGCGAATAATTCGGCGTTTTTCCAATTTTCGAGTATTGCCAACGACCCTATAGCGTAGTAAGTATGCTCTAAAGTGGAAATTCCCATTTGTGGAAAAGGCCTAAATCCTCCATTAATATTCATGAACCCAATCAAGAAATCCTCTATACCTTTTTTGTCTAGCTCATATTTCGTAGCGTTAGCTAGCCAAAACCCATGAAATAGGTCAAATATTGTTGGAGGAAATGTCCTAGGTACCTCCGTAAACCCTATGCCCTTTAATTCGCAGGACGATATAAAATCTCTCGAGGCTCCATCGATACTTTGCCCTAAGTTTCTGAGCGACTTAACAGCTAAATACGTATTTGATAGCGTTGATTGTGATATACCAAACCCTCCATCAGGCCTCTTGAAGGAAAGAAGGGCGCTTAATAAAAATTCTTTATCTACATTTTTAATTAAACCAGTGGCGCGTAAAACGCTAGAAGCGGCTTCAAAAGCTTCAAGCGATAACTCATTTTTCGCGGAAAGCCAGAAATTATTCTTTTGAAAGTTCAGTAGCCAAGATGCGAACCTTGGGCTTACGTAGAATTCTTCCCCTAATAGAGTAAGGGATTTAATTATGTAGTTAGCCACCTGGATGCTCGAAAAAGATCCATCATCACTTTGAAAAGATTTAATAAAGTTGATCACTTTGTCTTGTCTAGGTACGTTTTCTCCAATTGCCTTTATTATGCTAATCGCGAAATACGTGTCTTCGACCGTCGAATAACCGGCCTGCCTGGCAAAGAAAAATCCTCCATCATCATTTTGTCTTTCTTCTACGTATCTTAGTGTGTTTGAAAAATCCATAAGCCATGGCAGTTGGCATTTAAAAGTTTATTTTTGAGGTGCTTTGCAGAAGAATTCTCATGGATTTTTCACTCTCTCTCGTTTTTATGATCAAAGTTCGGCCAGTAAAAGCGGATCCTTCGCGAAATCTATAGCGAATCTTTAAGCGATCCTCGAATTATTGAATGGAGAAATTTAGTATTGTCTAGCTTTTTTGGGTATGAATGCTTCTAGCCTGGAATTTATAATGCTTATGCATTCCGCCGAAATGGTTTTGGCCTAATACCTTAAATAACTTTTTAGATTGCTCAATAGAGCCCTTAGCTTTAGAGGGCAGAGCACCACGGTCTTATTGCCAAGCGAGCCTAAAATGCGCCAACTTTTGTGGTGAGGTACCTTAAGGCATGATGAAGGATTGCGTTAATCTGACTAGAAAAAGCTTTAACTCGGTTATAAAGTTAATTCATGGAAACGGTTGCATTTGCTCACGCAGCAGACGCCCACATAGGGGCTCAAGAAAGGATTTTTATGAAAGAAGGCGAAAAAAAGGCTTTAAGCGATCTCGTAGACGCATGTATAAGAGACCGCGTAGATTTTCTAATTTTTAGTGGTGACCTTTTTGATAGCAACGTTCCATCGATGTCTGCAGCTACCGCGGTGGCGCATGAATTAAAAAGACTTAAAGAGGCTGGAATCCCAGTTTATGAAGTTCACGGTAGTCATGACAACTCTCCTACTCACTCATCAATGATAGAAGTTTTGGAAGGCGCCGGATTATTGATAAACGTTTACAGGCCGGTTCATTCTGGCGACTTAATGGGTTTAGAGCCGGTCATAGGACCTAATGGTGTAAAAATTTACGGTATGCCAGGGCTTAGGGAGGGTAGAGAAAAAGAATACTATGCGCTACTTGAGAGAGGCACCATTGAAAAAGAACCCGGAAAAAAGATCTTCGTATTCCATAGCGCGATTGAGGAATTTAGGGCCGGAAGATTTGCTAAAATGGAGGCAATTCCGCTTTCATATTTTCCCAAAGGCTTAGGTTATTATGCAGGAGGGCATGTCCACCAGCAAATCATTAGGGATGTGGAAGGGTACGGCGTAATAGCGTATCCGGGAATGCTGTTTGCGGGATGGGGCGTAGAAGACCTGCAAGATTACTCCATTAATGGGGGTGGATTTCTTATGGTTAACATGGGAGAAAGCGTGAACGTTGAACCAATAAAAAACTCGCCTGTAGCATTAGAAGTAGTAAGCAGGAATGCAGATGGGCTTTCCTCTGAAGATTACATGAAAAAATTAGAGCCAAGCAAGGATTATTCGGGAAAAGTAGTGCTGATTAGATTAGGAGGGCATTTATCTTCCGGTAGAGTTGCCGATATATCATCTGTTTATTTGAGGAATGCTTATACTAAGGCTGGGGCGATTGACGTTATGATTAATCGCGGCGACCTTTCGGGGCCTGAGCGTAAGATCCTCAGGGCTGGCTCCGCATCTCAATTAGAGGAGGAAATTATGAAGCAAAACTTGAAGGGCCAGATTAAGCCGGACGTTGCTAAAGCGCTACTAGATATATTGTCTAGAGAGAAAATGGAAGGGGAAACTGACTCGGATTACGAAGACAGGTTGATAAAAGAAGCCGAGCTGATACTGGAAGATATTTTAAGATCGAAAAAGTTAAGGCGATCTAATTGATAATAGAATCGATTCACCTAGAAAATATACGTAGTCATACGTTTACAACGGCGAATTTTGATGAGGGAGTAACCTTAATAGAGGGTGATGTTGGGAGCGGGAAGAGCTCAGTTTTAAAGGCAATTCAATTTGCTTTATTCGGGGTAGGCGATCCGAGGAGCTTATTACGGTACGGTGAAAATGAAGGTAAAGTAGTACTAAATTTTAAAATCGGGGATAGGCAATGCGCAGTTCACAGGGAACTACGTAGAACCGGAGATAAAGTTAGGACGGCAAAAGGCTACTGGGAAGAAAACGGAAACCTATTGCCTCTTTCTGCCTCTCAGTTGAATGAAAAGGTTATGGAAGCGTTAGGTATAAGGGCGTCCGAACGGGCAAGGAGGTTGCCCATATGGGAATACGCCTTCTACACATCTCAGGAAAAACTAAAGGCAATACTTAGCGACAAAGAAATTCGTACTAATGCCGTTGGGGCGGCGTTTAACACCGAAAAGTATAGGCGGGCTATAACGAACTCGCAGAAGCTCTACGCTTACCTTTTTGGTGAAGCGCAAAAATTCGAAAGCTACTCTATCGATCTGAGCGAAAAAGAAGCAAAAATGAACGAGCTACAGGGCGAGCTCGAAAAGTTAATCCCTAAAATAAATGGAGTAGAGGCCCAGGCAGCCTCGGCAATGGAAGAAAAGGAACAGGCGTGGACTGAATATAAGACGCAGTCCTCTAGGCTGAGCGCGATGGATTCGAGCATTTCAGACTTGAAAAGGCAGGAAGAAAATTTAGAGAAAAGAATTCAGGAAAGTAAAACCCGCCTCTCTTCGAAGCTCTCGGAACGCGATAAATATTCTTCTAAGCTAAAAGCTATCGAAACTGAGTTGTCGAAACCAATTCCTTCGTACAAGCTTCCATCCGATATTGAGGTCGAGATCAATTCACTTGCATTGCAAATAGAAGCCGAAAATGCAAAAATGATTCACGTGCAGGATGCCAAAAAAAAATGCGAAGATTTGAAGAGAGACCTGCAGGAATTATCGGTGGCCGAACACAGGTCGTCCTCTGTAGTTGAAACCGAGCTTAATGACTACGTGGGGAGGCTTTCTATGTCGATGACTAGAAAAAAACAGTTGACCGAGCTATTATCGACTTACGATGATATGGAAAAGCAGGGCAAATGCCCTTGTTGCGGCAGGCAAGCCTCAGCTGAACTGGTACGGGGGTTGCGCGAAAAACCAGCCAACGAACTGTCTCAGCTAGAAGTTGAAATACCAGCTTTAAGTAAGAAGGTGACCCAGCTGCGCGCAGAATTTAAAAAATCCTCAGAACTTGATGAACAGCAAAAAACTTACTCGCAAAGACTTCACGAGTTTGAGGGCGCGCTTAAAGCTTTAACCCAATTATTGAGTGAGGAGATACAGGAGGTTCAAGGCAATCCCCTTGCGCTTGCCGATGAACTTGTTGGCATGATTAAGCAAAGGATTGAGTTTATGAGGGCGAGCCAGTCGAATCTAAGGCAAGAACTTAAGTTGTCTGTTGAAGCACAGGCAAAGGCCAGGGCAAGAGAGCAGTTAATTAGTCGTAAGGCTGACTTAGAAAGCGCATTAGGTGAAATTGAGCGCGAAATATCTGAATTAAATGAACAAATTGAGCGCGAAGGCGCTGAGCTTAGAGAATATCAATCCCGGCTAGATTTGCTTTTGAAGCAACGCGAAGGAATTTACAACGAATACAAGGTGGCTGAAGGTCGCTATAGCGAATCCAACGAAAAATATACGAACGTTAACAGCCTTTATCAATCATTAATTACGCAAAAAAATTCCTTCGAACAGGAATTGGCGTACGTCTCGAGAGAAGTAGAAGATAAAAGGAAGGCAAGAGAAAGCTCAAAGGTTATTGCGTCGGTAGGCAATTGGATTAAGGATGAATTTATCCCGCTTTTGCGGGTAATAGAACAGGAAGTACTGGCTAAACTTAACCAAGAATTCGAAGATAGATTTTCTAGCTTCTTTTCGACTTTGATTTCAGATTCCCAGAAAAAGGTCATGATCGACGAAGAGTTTTCACCGATTATTGAGCACGGTGGTATAGACATGGATGTCGAAGAAGGGCCGAGCGGGGGCGAGCGGAGCTCGATAGCTTTGGCCTATAGGCTCGCCCTTAATGAAGTATCCAGAGAAGTAGCTGGCCTATCTATAGATCTCGTTATTCTTGATGAGCCAACGGACGGTTTTAGTTCGGAGCAACTTTCAAAATTTAGGGATTTAATTAACGCGCTTGACGCTAAGCAGGTCATTTTGGTATCGCACGAAAAGGAGTTAGAGAGCGCGGCTGACCGCGTATTATTGGTTACCAAAGATGGTGATGCGTCAAAAGTGCAGTTAGTTTAAGGGTCTTCTTACGTCCAGCGAATTGCTTAAGTTCTTACGGGCAATAGAATATTTGGTCTGGATTTGGAATCCGCACAATCTGAAGAAAAATATAAAGAATTAGAAGTTGTAGAGAAAGGTTGGCTTGAGCATTATGAAGGCGCGCTTCGTTACAAACAGAAAATAACGCTCTACAGGTTAACCGATGAGGGCGACGCTATGCCGTATAAAAGCTATATCATTGAAAGGCAAGTTATTTAGAGCAGAAATTTACATTAAAAATTTTTTGAGCATTTTCCGTCATGGTGTTTATTGCGTTTTCAAGGCCTACCCTTTTTTCTTTCGCTATAACATTGGCGGTTATTAACACGTTTGATGGGACATTTCTTTCGTTCGCGTTAGGTCCCAGCGCGGGCGCATCTGATTCCAGTAGCATTGAATTTAAGGGCAAAGCGTGGACTAGGCGCAGCTTTTGCTCGCTTCTAATAATAGAGGGAGGAATCGAGAAAAATACGTTATGCTTGACGGCGTCTACCGCAGATGAAACTCTTCCATCGTAGGCGTGCATGATTACTGGGACGCTTGCTTTCTCCTCGTAAATTATGGACAAGGCGTTTCTACCGGCCCCCCGGCTATGAACTACGACTGGCAATTTCTTTGATGAAGCTGTTCTAAGCGCTTCCCTAAAAAATTTTTCTTGGGCGGTTATTTCGCCCCCCTCCCTTCCCCTATCCAGACCTACCTCACCTACTGCTATGAACTTTGAACTCAGTTTCTCGTGGAATTGGTTTACCAAGTCCTTCCAGTTATTATCAGTTACGTATTGTGGTTGTACTCCCAAAGAAAGGTAAATCCAGGGGTATTTCGAGGCTAACATTAAGGCCCTTTCAATTCCCAAGTCAAGCATAGCGGAGATTACAAAGTTTTTGATACCCTTGTTTCTTGCGTCGCTTATAACGGATTCTATATCGTTATCAAAGAGCGGGTCGTCTAAATGGCAATGCACATCTACCGCGCATAACGTTTCCATTTCACGTATCACCCTTAAGATTATTCTGGTTTAATGCATTAAATAGAATTAATTTGGTAATCGGATTTTCGCTATCCAGATATGACCCATATAATCTTATATCTGGCGCGAAGGGGGTTAACGTTCTTAACACCGACAAAACCTTGATGATATTTATTGAGTTTATACGCCTTGCGGGTAAGATTCAGATACGGTTATTATATATCGATCGTTGCTGGGCCTCGATGCATTCATGGTTTATGTGAACTACCCCCGCCCTCACGGGTAAAACTTCCCGCTTCAACGGTCTAGGCTTACCCGCACGCATACCGCGCGGGCAAAGTAGATCAGCGCGCCAATTCGGGCGTGCCCACCCTACCGCTACCGCATAACATTATTTATAATCCTAAGGGGCCATCCATCCCTTCCCCCTCGGACTTTACCCCTTCCCCGTTAGAGTTAAAAATTTTTTCTGTGCCCCTGGAGATTTCTCCACCAGCAATTCTCGTTATCCATCCAGCTTTTGCCCCTAAGGCCAAAGCAGAATCTATGACAATCTTTCCATTCGTGCCGGGTGGGAGTAAACCTATTAAAGAACCGCCCATTCCGGATCCAGAAATTTTAACTCCAATTGCTCCGCTTGATTCCATGGCCTGGCGTATTCTCTCTAGTTCCGGCGTACTCACGTCATAATAATCTCTGAGTAATTCGTGTTGATAATGCATTACCTTTCCGAGCCTTTCTATCTTGTTTTTTCCGCTTGTTTCTAGACCTGGCGGCGGATTTGGTAACACCTGATTACCTTTTAGAACTGATAAGGCAATTTCAGTAGACTTTTGCATTCTCAACGTGAATAATATCCTTTTTTTTGAGATTTCAGATAACGAAGCAAAATATTTTGTTAGGTAGTCTTCGCTTAAAGTTTCCCAATTTACCTGATAGTACTTTTCTGGCAATTGAGCTCCTGCTTGAATGAGCTCTTCTAATGCCGTTTGCATCTCTTTTTGCCTTAAAGGATGTATTAACCCGGTTGAGTGCTTAATTCCGCTATCTACGACTATTAAATTTATTCCCTGGCCACTAATGCTTTGAGAGCGATAAGGCGGTTTATTCTCTATGATTGCTATACCTCCTAAGGCACTTCCGTATTGATCCAGTCTTCCGCAGGGTATTCCCATAACGTTTCTTTCGGCTTGATAGGCAGATTCCGCTAAACCTTTTCTATCTAGCCCGAGCGAGTAGATTCTATTTAATAATGAGGCGAAAGCCACTTCTATGGCTGCGCTGCTAGCGAGGCCGGAGGAAACTGGTACCTCCGAGTATACGGTGGCGCTAAACCCTAGCGATTCATCGTGTAACCGAGGAGTAAGGAGAACTTGGGATACGGCTCTAAAATAATCTCCGAACCATCCCTTTCCCTTTAACTGCATTTTGTCGCCTACTTTAGGCGGGGGAAATTCATCCTCCAAGTCGAGTGCAAGCGACTTTATTTTGTATAAGCCGGTAGAGTTTATTTCCGCGTAAATTCTTGTTCTTAGACTTAGAGCGGCAGAAACGACGGGTAGACCCTTATAATCCTGATGTGTATTTAATAAATCGGCTCTTCCAGGAGCTGAACCCATCCATTTCAATTTTTAATACTTAGATTTAGTACTGTTTAACCCTTTTGGGTTTGTTCCCGTTATTTGAAGAATATGATTTAATGAATTTCTTCCCTTTTTCTTCTAGTGAAAACGACGTTAACGCCCGTTTAGATATCCTTTTATGCGCTACGTTAAGTATTGTTGATCCGTAATGACTGATAAAAAAGAAGCTCTTCTGCTTTGGTTCGACGAGCTTGGTAAGGAGGACGTACCCATAGTTGGAGGAAAGTCGGCTAATCTTGGGGAGATGACCAGGGAATTACAGTCTGCTGGCGTCCCCGTCCCGTATGGTTTTTCGACTACCGCTAAGGCGTACCGTTATTTCTTGGATTATAATAAATTAAATGAAAAAATTGATGATGCAATGGCCCAGCTTAAGGACCCTAATGATACTGATAGCCTGCAAAAAGTTGGTGCAACTATAAGAAAGTTAATAGTCGATGCTCAGCTTCCACAGGACCTTGCGTCTCAAGTGACGGAAGCTTATAAGAAGCTTAGTCAGATAGCTGGATTAGATGATGCTTACGTTGCAGTTAGGTCATCGGCTACTGCTGAGGATCTGCCGGACGCGAGCTTTGCAGGCCAACAGGAGACCTACCTTAACGTTAAGGGTGAGCAAGAAGTACTGCAAAAATTGAAGGAATGCTACGCGAGCCTGTTTACCGACCGCGCTATATTTTACCGCGCTCAGAAAGGGTTCTCTTTGAGTGCTGTCTCGCTTGCCGCAGCTGTACAGTTAATGGTATTTTCTAAAACTTCAGGAGTTATGTTTACTCTTGATGTAAGCAATGGGGATAGGTCGGTTGTTCTTATAGAAGCCTCTTATGGGCTCGGGGAATTCATAGTCCAGGGTACTGTAACGCCAGATGAGTATTACGTCAGAAAAAGCGACATGGAGATTATAAAGAAAAATATAAACAAGAAGACAAAACAGCTTCTTAGGCTTCCCAACGGGGGGACCGTCGAACAGGAAGTTCCAGTAGAACTTCAAGATAAGGCCGCTCTTTCAGACGATCAAATAAAAACTCTTGCATCGTACGGAATTGCTATCGAAAAGCATTACGGTAAACCAATGGATATAGAGTGGGCGCTTGACGAGCGGACAAATAAATTATTCATAGTGCAAGCAAGACCTGAAACCGTTTGGTCTTCGAAGACTACTGCGGCTAAGGAAGAGGCCGCGGTTGCTGCAGGCACATCCAGAGAAGAAGGCGAAAGAAAGGTATTGGTGAGGGGCTTGCCTGCATCTCCAGGTATTGCGGCTGGAAAAGCCCACGTCATACTTGACGTTAAACACATCGACGAGTTCAAGGACGGAGAGATTCTGATTACTGAGATGACCGCGCCTGATTGGGTACCCGCTATGAGAAAAGCTAAAGCCATAATAACTAATAGCGGTGGCATGACGTGCCATGCAGCCATCGTGTCGAGGGAATTAGGTATCCCATGCATCGTTGGTACCGCAAGTAGGGGTTCAGCTGCCACTGAGACGATTAAGACTGCTGACGAAGTAACCGTTGACGCTACAAACGGAGTTGTTTATAGCGGAATCATGGAAGAGGCAACGAAGCCCGCGCCCGCGGCTTCTCCCGCCCAAGGGGCGGCCGTCGCCGTAGAAAGTTATCCCGTAACTGGTACTAAGGTTTACGTGAATCTAGGAGAACCAGAACTTGCCGATAAAGTATCAAAGCTTCCAGCTGACGGAGTGGGCCTGATGAGGGAGGAGTTCATATGGGCTTCTTCAATCGGCGAGCACCCGCTTTACTTAATCAAGACGGGGCATCCAGAAAAAGTCGTTAACGGTTTGGCTGAGGGCTTCAGGCAGGTAGCGCAAGCGTTTAACCCTAGACCAGTAGTACTAAGGTTTTCTGACTTCAAGACGTCTGAGTACAGAGACCTTAAGGGCGGCGAGGAATTTGAACCTCAGGAGCCTTCTCCGTTGCTGGGTTGGAGGGGTGCTAGTAGGTACTACGATCCTAAGTACATCGAAGGATTCAAATTAGAAGTACAAGCGGTAAAGAAAGTTAGAGAAGAATATGGTCTCAAAAACCTATGGGTTATGATTCCATTCACTAGGACTGTAGATGAGCTAAGAAAGGTAGTAGAAATCATGGACGCTGAGGGCCTTAAACGCGGCCCTGACTTTAAGGTATGGCTTATGGCAGAAATTCCTAGCAATATAATTTTAGCGGACAAATTTGCGCAGTACGTGGACGGCTTCAGCGTGGGATCTAATGATTTGACTATGTTGATACTCGGTACTGATAGAGACAACGGTACTGTCGGTGCAATTTTTGATGAAAGAAACTTGGCGGTGCTTAGGGCAGTGAAGCAGCTAATCAAGGTCGCCCACCACTACGGTAAGACCGTAAGCGTTTGCGGACAAGCGCCCAGCGTGTATCCAGAATTTACCAAATTCTTGGTAGAGCAAGGCATAGACAGTGTTTCCGTAAATCCTGACGCAGTGGTCTCTACTAGGAAGAACGTTGCAGCTTATGAGCAACGCATATTGCTTGACGGTGTAACGAAGAAAGGCATGAGGGAAGACACCGACCTCAACTGGGACCCTTTTCCTGACAAGGAATGATGGGTCAAGCATAAGCTTAAGTAATATTTTTTTTAATTATTAGAGTAAAGACGAAGGCACAAGCCTTTCTAGCGTTGTTAATAATATTGTTTCTGGCTTCTCAGGAAGGCCTTGCTTTGGCTTCCTCTACACCAGAACCAAACGTTTTCTCTAGCTTAAAGGCTGTTAGTATAAGCTTTCAGGCAATAAAATTAAATCACGGCGATTACGTTGCATTGTTTGTTGCCCCTCCGGTTTACGACATGGGAGCTAATGTCACGCCGTATAATATTACGAGTACTTACGATCTGCACATAATAGCCGAATACCCGCAGTACCTTAATAGTAGCCTGGTCGTCATGATACCTGGAGGGCCCGGTACGTATAATTTAAGCGTGACATTTATATCGAAAGGTCCATTTATGCTCCAATACGGAATAGTTACCCAAAACTATACCGCGTACACTCACCTAGCTGCTACGCCAGTGCCTTTGGCCAGCGGTATTTGGTTTTTGCCCATTTTTACCGAGAATTACGGCGCTAATTATACGGCTTATCGTTTTACGTCAACTGTTATAGAATTGGGTGATTCCAAAGTAACGTCGTCGCTGTTTTCGTTCAAATTCCCGTCGATTGTTTCTGTAGCAGTATTTCTTGTCTTTTTACTTTTTATTTCGTATATTGATGCTTTTGCATTAGCTGATACGTACTGGAAAAGTAAAGCCCAAGAAGGAAGCAAGAAAAGGTGGGCAGGCGTGATTCTATTGTTAATACTTACTGTTTTGGTCGCTTATTGGAGTATGGGACTTTTAGGGGTGAGGATAACTTGAAGGTGATGCTTTTTGAGCCAAGCAGATTATGAAGAAGACGAGGAAGAGTTTGAAAGGACTTGGTGGTATAAAAGGAAATTAGCTAGGCAAATCTTTGCGCCCTTACTTTATATTACATCGTGGCAGTACAGGTTTTACAGGTTCCTTCAAAAAAGTCCAGAAGAAAGAAAGAAAATGGTAGAGGCTAGGGCTAAGAAGATTAGAAAAAGGCCAGATTTTCCTACCGTAAGAAGCGAAGACGTAATCGGTAGGGAGAGCGAATTAGCGAAGGTCATGGTTGGGGTTCATTACCACGTATTTAGAAATAGGGAACTTAGAAATGCCTCTCCGCTACCGCCTCCTAAAATATTTATAGTAAAGGGAGAATCTGGCTCGGGTAAGAGTTATTTCTGCGAGGCTGTGCAAAGGGAAGCGTTCGAAGAGGGGCTTAAAGAAGGCCTTATAATCAATTATCCGACTCTTAGACCCCAAGAAGTTTATAGTATGTGGTACGGTAGTAGTGCACAAAGGCTGAGTCAGTTTTTTGATGCCGCGTTTCTTCAAGCAAGCGTTGTTTTTATAGATGAGTTCCAGGCTTTCGGAAAAAAATTCCAGTCATCTTCCGAAGTAGGTATGGAAGAGACGAGGGTCCAAACGGTTTTACTAGAAAAATTTGATGAGCTTCAAAAGAGAAATTACAGGACTGTTATGCTGATTGCAACTAACGAATATGAATCTTTAACTGAGACCCTTAGGAGAAGGGGTATCGTGGGCGTTATAGATCTGGATAGTGCGATGAGTAAAGATGTCTTGATTAAGATTGCGGATAAGGAAGCTAAAAAATATGGTATAACTTTAGCGTCAGTAGCTATTGTAAATACGCTGGAAGAATCTATGAGGGCTCTTGGCATAAGCGCGATTACGCCTGCGGATATCGTAAATGCTTTTCAGGTAGTGGTCAATTCGAAGTCAGCCCCAATACAAGAGGGCTTCTTGGAGAAGCTTAAGAATAAGAATAGTGATAAGCAAATACCTTCTTTATCTACTTTAATTACTTTGGAAGATTTCCGCGTTGCAGCACGCAAGATAAAGTCCTATACTAGCACAGAAAAAACTGAGGCTGCTAAAAAAGCGGTTGTAAAGGTCAGGCCAAAAGAAAGGTATAACAACGTCGGTGGCCTTCACGGGGTTAAGGATGAAATAATGAAGGAGATAGGGTTGGCACTGAATCCAGATTTGGCGATGAAAGCCAATTATATACCCCCTAAGGGGTACTTATTTTACGGTCCTCCGGGCACTGGAAAAACTCTTATGGCAAAGGCGCTTGCGGGAGAAAATGATGTTTGGTTTTACAATATAAGCGGTCCTTCCATCATACAGGGCATGTATGGTGATCCAGAAAAGACCATAAGGGACATATTTGATGACGCGCGTAAAAACGCCCCTTCAATAATATTCTTTGATGAAATGGATTCGGTCGCTCCAAAGAGGGGAACTCATGACCCGGTTATGGACAGAATCGTGTCTCAACTCTTAACTGAAATGGATGGGTTTGTCCCGCTTACGGGAGTAGTGGTAATTGGGACAACCAACCGGATGGATGTGCTTGATCCGGCGCTACTTGAACGGTTTACTAAGCATTTTGAATTCCCATATCCAAGAAATAGAGAAGAAAAGCGCGAAATCGTGGAAATACACTTACGCGGATATAAAGATGCCCTAGCGCCTAACCTTACGGTTGATCAGATATTGGACGTATTTGAAAAGAAAACTTTATCTCCTAGGAAGATCGAAGATACTATTAATGATGCGAACAGGCTAAGGGCTAAAGAATTAGAGGCAATATCTGAATTGGTTACTGAGGCAAAGAGGGGCGACGAAGTCGCGCTTGGTAATGTTAAGCAAATTTTCGCCGTCGATTTGAAGAGGGCTTCCGACGTGCTAGGCTTTGAAGCTAACGAGAGTAATTTGGCGCGCCTTGAGTCGATAGCTCCATCTAATTATCCTTTGCGCCTCTACCACTTTGAAAAAGCATTAGAAAACGTGGAAGAGGAAGGGGTTCAAGAAGCTAGGGAAATGATAGAATCTACTGTAAGAGCTGAAAAGGCAGAGGTTGGTAGGTCTTACGGCTTAGTCGCTCTTGGCGAAAGCGCTCAAAGCGGGCTAGTCAGCGTTATTGAGGTCTTGATAAATCCCAATGGTAGCGGAAAGGTTTACGTAATAGGTAGTGAAGCAGGTGAAAGTATCAGAGCTAGTGCGGAGGACGCTTTCATTTACCTTAATTCTATATCTTCTTGGCGCTACAAGAATTATGACATTTACGTAGAACTCGTCACACCCGCGAAGGGGATGGAAAAACAGCCTATAGGCTTCGGTGCAACCGTCCCACCAGTATCAGGTCCTTCAGCGGGCTTAGCGATAGGTATTGCCATGGTATCGGCGCTGATAAATGTGCCTGTAGATCCCTCGGTCGTGATAACTGGTGCGTTGACCGCAAAAGGCGAAGTTTGGCCGGTAGGTGGCCTAGACTATAGGGGTAGTGGAAAAGTGGAGGCGGCATTAAGAGATAGGTATGCTAAGAAACTCATAATTCCGCAATATAACTATGATCACTTTGGCGATATAGGTATACAAGAGGTACTAAAAAAGAGGGCGATACAAGTTATTCCGGTGAAGACTTTACTAGACGGGGTTAAGGAGGCCTTAATTGGGGGACCCGACCAAAATTATGTAACTTCGGCGTTAAACGGTAATTTGGTGGAAACCGTTTGAATGCTGCAGCCTTTATAAAGTTACACGGCATAGTGCAAGGCGTGGGCTTCAGGTTCTTTGCAGAGAGTAAAGCAAAGCGTTTATCTTTAAACGGCTTTGCGAGGAATGAGGATGATGGATCGTTGACTATTTACGTGGAAGGCGAACGGGAGTCTATTGCAAAGTTTATTGACGAAGTATCAACTGGCCCCAGGCTTGCGCGCGTCTCAAATATTGAAGTTAGTTGGAAGAATTTTTCAGGAGAATATGACGACTTTTATATTGAATGATTTAGTGTTGAAAGCCAAATTTTGTGGCGTGCTTACCCAAGTAGGTTATCGGCGCTTATACCGTTTTTGGTTGGCAAGTAAAAAAATTCGTTTATTCTAGTGCCTAAAAGTGGTGTAGAATTGCCTGGATCTACTTACTTGCTGATAATTAACGTGCAACGCGCGATTGAAATTAGAGTTCGCAGCGGCCAGGATTTTTTCTTAGAACCCGGTTTATATATTTATGTTGGTAGCGCTAAGGGTCGGCTAAAGCCTAGGTTAACTAGGCATTTTCGTCATGAAAAAAAATTGTTTTGGAATATAGATTATTTACTTGCGGACTTTAAGCCGTTTTTAGTATTCGTTCTGAGCCCAGATTACGATGAAGTCACGACCGCTTTAATGCTATCGCATAGCCTGCAGTTTATTAGAAATTTTGGAGCTGCGGATGATCCAATTAATGTCTCTCATCTATTTTATTTTAGAGGCTCCGTGAAAGAGTTATTGGACATCATACCAGACATCTTGATTAATTAAAGGTTTTATAGCGGCCCAAGCACTACCGCTTTGGC
>JAGDXE010000027.1 GCA_023256375.1 Thermoproteati archaeon
TCTCCTCCCTGAAGGCGTTTTACTGCTTCCCCCAAACCCCCAACTTTACCATAAAACTCCCCCAAGGATATGCTAAGCGCAAACCCGAAATAGCGGAAAAGCGGACATCAAGGGTTAGGTTATAAACGCGCATAAAGAAGCCTTAAAGATAATGATTTGCCGCTTACTTAAGCCCCTAACCCACTCCTAATTATTATGCCGTTTCAAGCGCGCATTTTGCGCTCAACTTAAGCTAAGAACCGAAATCTAGGTACGTACTCTAGACGCCCGCTAAAAGGTTCTTAGGCGTTACGGATTGCAAATTTGATAAGTTTAACCCGACCTTTTCATAAAACGACACGTAATTCCAACCAGAGTCTGGAAATATCACGACCGCATTTCCTTTTTTACCTTTGAGTAATTTAATAGTAGCGGCCAATGCTGCAGCTGAACTAATACCGATGAAGAGCCCCTCATTACGCATGACGTATTCTACGAGGCTTAGCGCTTCCGCGTCGATTTTTACCAGTTCGTCTATTACATCGAAGTGCCTTTGAAGTAACGGCGATATCCCGCTATCCTCAATATTCCTCAACCCGGGTACCTTAAACGATCTCTTAGGTTCAACGGCTATGACCCTCGCTCCCCTTTCACTTAGGTACTTACCTGCCCCTGTAGCGGTCCCTCCTGTGCCGATTCCAGCTACAAAATACTGCACGTCGATTTTATCCCAGATCTCAGGCCCAGTTCCATTATAATGAGCCTCGTAATTTGCCTCGTTCTCAAATTGATTTGGAACAAAATACCCACCTGAATTCTCCCTTACGTACCTTATCGCTTGGGCAGTACCTCCTCCTTCGCCAGGAAAGGTGCCTTCCTTAATTATGATCGTTTTACCGCCTAATTTTTCTATCCTTTCTTTTACATCCGGAGAAACTCTATCTGGTATTACCGCCGTAAACTCCAAGCCCATAGACTTGCAGAAACCTGCTAGAGCTACCCCAGTATTACCGCTAGTAGCTTCCATTACTTTCCTCTGGCTTATAATTCCTTGCTCTTGTGCTTTTTTTAGCATAAAGTAAGCAGCCCTGTCTTTAACCGAGCCAAAAGGATTTTCCCACTCAAGCTTAGCGTAAATTGCTGGATCGGTACCAAAGTGCTGTAACTTTACTAAAGGAGTATTTCCGATTTTCATCGCGTGACCTAATAACGGCGTCATATAAACGCTTATTGCTTCTTATCCGATCAAGTGAACTACCTCGCCCTTGCGGACGGGGGCTTCCGCCCCTTAACCCCGTCAGATTAATCGAGTACACTAAAAAATTCATAGCTTTAAAAAAACTTTTTTTACCAAAGAAAACTTCTGCCGTTTGGTCAAGAATTAACTCGCTTAAGCCCCGGGGCAACTTCTGAAGACAATTCTTCGACCCCGCTATTGATTTTTTCCAGTCTATTCGGATTGCGCTTTACTAGAACGTAATATTCGACAAAACCGCCTACCAGCAAAACAACCATGCTCAAAGGCGCGAAGACTGTTGGATACGTTACTGGGTAAAACGTGTAAAATATCCCGAAAAGAACCGTAGCTAAGGATGCAATAGGTATCACCACGTATGTTATGAAGCGTTTCATGTGATTACGTAACGAAAAAATAGATAGCGCTACATTACCTATTATGTGACCCACAAATTCCGCTATGGTGGCAAGTAATATGAAAAATATGTAGGCATCGACAATACCCCATTCGAAGCCTAAAATTAAGCCCACAAATATTCCAGCCAAAGCCGTGAAAAGAATAGCAATTCCAGGAGTACCATGTTTCTCGTTAATATTACCGAATGCTTTAGGAAATAATCCCTGTTTGCCAAACGTTAGATACAGCCTGCTTGAGACGATAGTTGAAGCCGTCACAAGGCCTACTAAACTATTTATCGTTAATGCGGCAATAAGTAATTCGGGTATAACGCCAGTATACTTATAGAGCTCAACGAATAGAGGTGCACCAGAATTTGCGAACGTGGACATGTCTCTGTATCCCCAACCTATTGTCATTGCGTATGATACTAAAATGTATAAGAATACTATCATAAGGGTTGAGATCAACAGACCCTTCCTTATGGTTTCGTGTGGCGCCTTTGCCTCCGCGCCAAGGTATACTGTAGCAGTAGTACCAGACATATCGAAACCAGCCACCAGCATTCCCACAGCAAACCCACTGAGGCCTCCCTGAGCCAACTTAAAGTTAAATACGGCCGTTGTATTCGCCGGTCCAGCCGCTAATATTATAAGGGCGCTTATAGCTACTAAAGCAATTATTTCTACAAAGGCTGTAATTATACCGTAGTTCAAAGATGGTTTAATACCAAGGTAATTCATGATTATAGGTGGCATCAAGAAAATTAAAAATATAGGGATCCAGAAATAATACGGCATAGAATAACCGAATTGGGAAAGCAACGTATCCAAAAGCACCCCTAGGAATAAGGCATTTGCAGGCAGAAGCGCGTTGTAATAAACCGCGTAACTTATACCAGCCAAATAACCCGCTGCCGGGCCCATACTTTTATGGGCGTAGTAATGCACTCCGCTCGCGCTGGCAAAAAACTTGCCGAATTGATACGGCGTATTTACCCAAAGCAGCACAAGTGATATACCAAATAGGTAAGCCAAAGGAGTAGCCCCCAGGGCGTATGATGCTGCAACGGTCAAAGCAACCGCAGCAGCAGAAAGCGGACCGTTTGCGATCAATCCCTGACCGATAACATGCCAAAGGGATAAAGAGTCCTTTTTAAGACTTACTTGCTTCGGCTCCATTTAAGCTTCCGTCACCTCAACATTATGCACTTTCATCGTAAGTCTCGAAAATAACCGCATAATTAAGCATTGTGGCTTAATTTATACAATTTTACGAGCAATAACTCCTGAGTTTGGCTATAACTACGAAAATTAAGCCAATTGTTACTTTTAGTTAAAGCACATGCCATGTAAAGGGTCGTCCCGATCTAATTTGACCGAAAACCATTTATAAATATATTATACGGCCAGAAATGACGCAACATACGCTTAGAAAAGGGTCTGTAGGCCTATGGGAATTGGTTTTTCAAAGTATGGGACAAATTACCCCTATTACGATCCTTTCAGGCCTAATATTAAGCATTGTCGGTTTTTCTGGGGGCTCAGCTCCTCTGGTTATGCTGATATCCATGTTGGCGGTATTACTTTCAGCCAATACTATATATCAATATTCTGGTAGGGTTGCTCACGCGGGAGGTTATTACGCATACGTATGGCAAGATATGGGCGCTTCTTTCGGACTATTTACCGGCTTTTTATACATACTTTATCAAGTGAGCAATCTTGGTCTGGAGTACGTAATAGTAGCATGGGGATTTTCAAAATCAATCAATTATGCGCTAGGCACTTCGCTGCCAATTTGGACCGGGGTGATCTGGATCGTATCCATGACAATTTTATCTTATATATTAATGAGGAAGGGAGTAAAGCCCTCGCTCAAAGTAGCACTTGCGCTCGGCTTAATCCAGATTCTATTTATTGCGGGACTTTCAACTTTCGTTATAGCAAAGGCGAGCGATAACACGCTATCAGCCTTCACACCTTCCCTATCTCCAAATGGATGGGGTGACGTCTTTACTGGCTTCATAGCTGGGGGGTACCTTGCGTTCGCCGGTTATGGCTCAGTTGTACCAATGGGTGAAGAGGCAAAGGCGCCCAAAGAAACCATAAGAAAAGCCGTACTTTACGCCATAATAATAGCAGGATTAGCTTTCGTGATTGGTTCTTATGCCATGGTAGTGGGGTACGGTATCAATAACATAAGTACCTTTACGTCGCAGGTTATTCCAGGACTTATCGTAGCCAAAACGTTTACGGGTGATATTGGCGCGTATCTATTCATTTTAATCGGAACCTTTCTTTCAACGTATGGCACTATAGTGGGTATGGGCACTCCGCTAAGCAGAGTAATATTCTCAATGGCCAGAGACGGCGCTCTCCCGAATTTCTTGGCCAATACATCTGATGGAATGCCAAAATCTGCCATAAATGCTTCCTATGTTATTTCTACTGCAGTAGCCCTTATTGCCGGTCTAGTTTTTTTCATGACATTTGGTTTTTACAACGGCCTATACATGGCCTGGGCAATCTTTGGAATTTTGGCCACCTTAGCCAACTTGCTCATTCATATCCTCGTTAACACCTCCCTTTCCAGCGGATCTCTGCGGGCCAAGAGAAACTTGATAAAGTGGCTTATCATTCCAACCGCAACAACGATATTGATGGTAATAGCCTACTATTTCTCGTTACTTGGCCTTTCATGGCCTTTTCTGATCGCTCCTTTAGCCTTTATAGCGTGGGCTGTAATATCAGCTCTATGGACGCTAACCTTAGTAAGGAGAAAAAAAATAGTAACCCAACAAGCGGAGACCCTTAATGATTGATCTAATTTTGCGGAACGGATTTGTTTTTTCGGACGGGATTTTTGAAGATCATGATATAGCAATAGATAAAGGTAAAATTGTCACCTTTAACGATCGCGAGCCAGCAAAGAAGGAAATAGACCTAGAAGGAAAGTACGTCGTACCCGGTTTTATTGATTCTCACACTCATATGCTGAATTTAGGGCTCCAAATTATTCGCCTCGACCTAGCAACGTGCATCACTAGACAAGACGCGCTAGCCAAGATTAAAGACTACGCACAAAAAAATAAAAATAAAGTTATAGTTGGATACGGCTGGGATGAATCAAACTGGAAAAAAGGAGAACACTATTATCTCAATAAAGACGAACTTGATTTTTGCAAAAAACCCGTTGTCCTTTACAGGCGGGACGGCCACATGGCAGTACTAAATTCGGCGGCTTTAAAGAAGGTTAATTTAGAAAAAAAGGACGGGGTCGTAAAAGAGGAGGAATTAAATCTACTTGCCCCGCTAGTAACTCCAAGCGCAGAAGAGATAAAAGTAGCCTTAACGAAAGCAGCGTCATTCGCAATCTCCGAGGGAGCCACCGCTGTAAGAGACTTTGTTGATTTGAAGACGCTAAAGGCTTACTCCGAGGTGAGCCTGCCTATAAAGGTCGCAAAATCAATTTACGCTAACGAGTACTTTGATGGGTTCCAAACGGGAACGAACTGGGGCGTAAAAACATTTCTTGATGGCTCCATTGGTTCCATGACCGCTGCCCACGCCGGATGGAAAAAAGACAACCTAAAAATGAGCCTTAAAGAGTTCGCGAGTTTCGCTCAGGAATTTTGGAGAAAAGGAGTCAGTATTGCGGTCCACGCGATAGGTGAGATAGCTGTAGAAACAGCCGTAGAAGCTTTTTATAATTCGCCAATAACGAATTCCATAGAACACTTCGAGCTGATGCCGGATGGCATTCTAGAAAAAGTAGGGCATACGGTCATTTCATCACAACCGAATTTTCTTCAGTGGGCCCTCCCCGGAGGACTTTACGATAATAGACTTGGTAGAACCTGGCTAACGAAAAATAATTCATTTCGCGAATTTCTTGACGAGGGCTTGAGTCTAGCATTTGGTTCCGATTGCATGCCATTTGGGCCAAACTATGGCATATATTACGCGACATCCACGCCATTTGAAAACCAAAAGATAAGTTTCGAAGAAGCACTAATCGCATATACAGAAGGTGGCGCGAGACTCTTGCGCAATCCGCTAATTGGTAGAATTTCTCCTGGATTTTACGCGGACCTCGCAATATTCGACAATAAATACGCTACCGATACCAACACCTTAAAAAATAAGAAGCCCCTAATGACCGTTATAAATGGCAAGATAGTATACGAGTCTGCTCGCGCCTTTGCTGACGCCGAATAAGATATATACTAGCATATTTGATTTTTATGAGAAAAAAGGAAACTGCAGAAGAAAGAATGGAAAAACTCTTAGCCTATATTAGGGGCAAACAAACTATAAGCTATAATGACGTAATACTTTTTTGCAGGGAAACGCTGGGGGTGTCTGAACAAACGGCTAACAATTACTTAAGCGCGTTGGAAAGAGCTGCGCTGATTAGGGTTAAGCCAAATGAAATAACCCCTTGGGATTCAAAGTCGCGCCGAGCTTAAAAGAAGCATAATTATTCCTTTATTGGTATTTTCAGATTTTACGGTATAATTGAGAGAATCGAATACGCCCTTTAGATAGGCCGTCAAAAGATCCGTGCTCTCTTTAGATAGGTGGGGCGCGATACAGGATAATGATATTTCGTTACCCTTCTTTTTATATTCTAAGCTAGAAACATCCCAGAGCGAAAATTTTAGCATGTTAACTACCTGATCCAGTGGGTCATCCGAACCCCCCACTCCGAAAAATTTTGCTGATAAATAGCTTCCATACCACTTTCCCCTTTCAAAATAAAGCCCCTTAATTTTTTCCATATCGGTCGGATATAATTTATTTATCATGTAGTACAATATATCGGAGCTTACTATGATTGATCCTGATCCCTTTTCCGTCTCTATTAATTCGTAAGAGTCTATTATTTCGCGAAGATCCTTACCCAGTTTGTAAGCCCTTACAGCCTGCAAAAATATCTCATTGACCATATCGTATGGGGCCTTGCCCTCTTCCTTTGCCATATCGTATATTGCGTCTACGAGGTCCTGTTGCACCGGTACAAGCTTTTTACTACCACCGGGCATATTTCCTCGGGTTATAACTCGGACCACTAAAAAAACGCATCTATTCAAAAAACCCGGACCCAACAACGCATTTATATAAAGCGATGAACCAAAACCCGAAAATCAAAAATTCATATGGCGCCAAGCTCTTTTAGCTTATCCGGTATGTAAGTTTCCACTAGAAACGTTTGGCTTACTGACTTATTTTTACTGCTAAACGCCTCGAGCTCGGCCTTTAGCCCAAGCCGCTCAAAGGCGTCAAGCTGCTCTTTCCAGAATTTTTCCTTGTAACGAGGATCGGCCTTAAGTTCAGCAAGCCGTTTCCAATCGAGCTCCTTCATTTTCATGGTAGGCACCTTGTAGCGGTTTATATCAGTAGGCCAAAAACCAAGCCACTTCGCAGACGGTGTGTTAAGCCCAGTTATATGGGCACTATTAACCGACCCGCTTATTATTACCATACTTATATGAGCTCCCCAAACATCGCAATCAGTCAAAATATAAACTGGAAGACCGAGTTCTTCGTTTAGTCTTCTTATAAGCAATCTAGCGCTTCTAGACGCTTGACCCGTAGTATCAATTAGTATTGCGTTAAATTTTTCGTGCACTTTTTCCCTTATCATCTGAATAAATATAGCACCTTTTTCTATGGCGATCACTTTATCAGCCGTAGTCTTTACGAGCTCAGCATTGTCTAAGGCTGGGCCTATGTTAACTCCATCGGGGTTGTCGGTAAGGTTTATGAGGCTATCCTTAAACCCCTTTACTCTATACCTCACCGTAAGGTCGCCAAATATAGCCCCTCTATCGTGAGGGAATATATTGAAACTTTCTCTAGGCATAGAAAGCAACGCTTCTAAATCATAAACTGCCTCATCAGATTCCTGCTGGGTCACAAAATTTATATCGATATTTTTAGACATATAGAATAAATCCCTTAACGTGGAAACGCGATCGTAATCTATGAGTTCTTTACCTATTCTCGCTACCCATAATAATTGGGCAAGCGGCTTGACGTGCTTAATGTTATCGGCGCTACGAACTACTCTTTTGCTTCCGAGGACGTATTGCTCAAGCTTCGGATCGTAATAAATATTGTTGGTTTGCCTACTGGGTATCATAACTTCAGGAAATTTCGCCACATCAAGCTGATTATAAATGGAAGTACCAAGGTCTTTAAGTGCCTTCCTGGCGTAGACGCTTCTATCGGGACGCTTTTCCACTGTTACCACCTCTTTTACTCTTCACTTTCTGATTCTCCTCCTTCAGCTTTATCGTCTTCACTTTTAGTTTCATCAACTAAATCACCCGAACTTGAATCCTCAACCAATTCTGCCTTCCGATGTTTTTTAATGATTCCTTCCTTGAATAAAGCATCAATATTTGGCTCCTTATTCTTTTCAGCTAAAAACGTAGAGAAACTGGCCATCATAGATAAGTACTTTCTTAGAACCTCTGTGCGTCTCTCCTTATATTCAGCTTTTTCCATTTTCGAAAGCCTTACCCTAAGTTCTCTGGCGGCTTGTTTAATTGCCAATTCTAACTCTTTCTCGACCTCAGGCCTGGCAGCGACGTACTCCTTACCAGCAGTTTTATACGGAACCTTAGTTGAGCACACGTGGGTAATAAAGGCCAGGGGGACCTCGTCCAACTTAATTTTGTACTGGTTCCAATTTATGCTCTGTATGACTGACATCGCAACGTCACTGTACTCGTCGTAAAGCAAAGGAATCTTGTTCGCAAATCTGTACAGCTGAACTTTACCTGGTTTATCCGGAGGCGCTATCGCTCCCCCGTACGCAATACCAACCTCAACTATGAAGGGGTTTCCTTCGTACGCTCTCGGGGGCCGCGTAGTTACAACTATGTGCTCTGGAGATAATAAACGCCTTATACCCTCTTTGAGAAGCTCGTCCCCAATTGGAGACAAACATGAAGGATCGGGAGGCAGAAAATCAGGGTACTCCCTTAGCGCGGTCACTAATTTAGTTAGTTGCTTGGTATTGAGTTCTGAAACTTCTACGTGTGGGTCAAAGCCATTTGACCGTAGAAACGCCCTTGCCGTTCTTTCACCAACCCTTTGAAAATTTTTAGATAGAAATACCTGCAAACTAGTATGGGGATTAACCATAATCATCCGTTTGAGCATTTCCAAATCAACGCCGTGCGGATGAGGCAGCGTTTCTAAAGGCGGGTTGGGCATTTTTTGAGTTATCCTAGGGTAGAAAAGTAAACTTCCATTCGGATCAATAAAAGTAAGCTGGGCATACGGCAAAACCATTGCGGTTTCATAAAAATATTCTATTATTTTATCCCGTGCTTTGCCGTAGTCACCTTCGAAATCGAATTCTATCTTAACTCCCCTGAAATGCGATTTGTTATCGGCTTCTTCCCTCCTATGTATCACCGGAGTATTCGTCCTAATATCTGTACTAATTTCAAATGTATAAATCTTGCCGCCACCTTGACTAGTAGTTATTGTAATCCTTGAATTCGCGGTTATCTGCCCGTATAATAATGACATCTTACCCCCGAGGCCGAACGTACCGCGGTTTTGTCTCATAGAGTATTTAGAACCGAAGAGCACTTTACCAAACGCAAATGGCACTGCTTCTAACGGAACCCCTATCCCATTATCAACGATTTTAATGTGATACCTTTCTTCGGTGCCAGCCCCCTCTACTTTAGAGAGCGTAACCCTCACGTCCGGCAGAATTTTGTGGCCGTCACAAGCGTCTAAAGAGTTTTCGACGAGTTCCCTAACTATCATATAGGTCGCTTTGTGAGGGCTGTCAAATCCCACTAAATCTTTATTTTTGTAGAAAAAGTCTGCAACGTTTAACTCCTGAAATTGCTCACTCATTTTTATTCACCAAATAGCGCTCAACCGCGAAACGTAACCTCATTTGAGACTTGCCAAATACTTGTAGACTACCGGTATGGGTTGCCCTGTAGCTATGCGACGAATTGCCTCCCTCGCCCTGTCAACGCCTTCAAAGCTACCAAGCACAACAACCCTGGACTCTTTAATAAAAATTTGCGTGTTGGTCGCGGCTTCTATTCTTTGCTTAACTGACCCCTTCTTACCTATTAACCTTGATAATATTCTCTTTATATTACCACTTGGAAGAATTGGATCTTCCAGATCTATTTGTAAGACTACGCTTTCATCCCCTATTATTTTTTCGGCGACCGGAAAAGGCGCCCCAAACGTAAGAAGAGTTACTGCATCCCTGTACCTCTGTAGAAGTGGGACCGCGGCCTGATTTTCTGCTTCCATAATGATCAGGCCTCTACCTTTATCCATTGTTAGTTTTATTCCCTGGGTTTTACCCTTCTCGGTCAAAGCGTACATATCATAAACCCTACCGAGAAGGCTCGAATCCAAAGGCACATATATTACCGGTGAGAGGCTAGCCATCTCTTTATCAAATCTTCTTTTACAAGGTCCTTTAACCCTATCTCTTTCTTAGAAAAAAAATTATTGAGGTTATTCAGGTCTCTGACCAAAAATTCTTCGGCGCCGGGATGTGATAACATAACTGCTTGCCCCATATCTATAATGTAAGGCCTTCTATAGAATAATATGTTATATTCGCTCAAGTCTGCATGAACTAAACCCGCCTTAACAACTAATCTTTGAAGATCGCTTATGATTTGCTTGTATGCTCTAGACCAACTATTATAACTTAGCCTAACTTCTCTTAAAGTTGGAGCAGGCCTTCCAAGACCGCCAATGAATTGCATAATTAGGACGTTGCCTTTGACAAACAAGGGCTTAGGTACGTGGACGCCAACAGCATATGCCTCCGAGAGATTTGCGAACTCCTTCCTCGCCCAAGTTTCAACTATTTCTCTCCTATCTCCTCTTTTTAGTCTAGAAAAACGGGGATCGCCTTCCATATAAACTGGCATCGTTTTGTAGTACTCAGATGATGATGTAAAAAATATCTTGATCGCAATATATCCCTTTTCGCCCTCAGCCTGGTATACCCTCGCCTCCTTACCTTGAGATATATTTGTAATAAAACGCTTAATCACGCCTTTTCTCATAAAATCGTACAGATAACGCAGGGTTTTAGCGTCAAATACTCCTTCCAACGACTCCTTTAGATCGCTATCCTTTTCTCTCCTCTCTACCTTTGATATTCCCTCGTGTTCGTCGTTCCAATTCAAATACATCCCCCTTTATTAATCAAATTATCCGATTTAATATAACAAATATTAAATGCAGACGACCCTAAAATTAAGCAAGCAGCGCCAATCATATTTAATTATGATTTAATACCGTTTAAGGTTTCTCCAAATAATAATTTTCAAGATCTGCTCCCAACAGAAAAATTCGACGGGACAACACCAGCGGCTTGAAGCTGTTTAACTTCATCTTTACTGTAAACCATGACGATATCGCCACGAGTATCCGCTTGAAAATCCCACGGTGTGACCAAAACAAAATCACCTTCATGAATCCAACTTTTTTTCTTCATTTTACCGGGTATTCTACACATACGAGTTTTTCCGTCAGTACACTTAACACGAATCCTATCGAATCCTAACAACTGGATAACTACCCCCACTAATTCTCCTTCTTGAGGAGTTCTTATGCCGGTTGGTACTTTAGACAAGTGGATCACCAAAACAAATCAGTATCCCAACCCGTTCAGCCGACCAAAATTGAGAGCTATTTGACATCAAAAAAAACTCGCCTACATATTTAACTCTGTCGGGCATTTACTTAGCCCTTGATTGGAGCTTAATGCTTCTAGGCCAATTCGGCGTCCACTAGTTAGGCGTACACCCAACGCGCTCTAGCGAGCAAGCTCCGCGGCCCACTGATACTTCTCGCGCAACAATAAAAAACTCCGTACTTGTATTAAGTGGCCTACTCCTCAGCTAAAGCCCAAGCTTCCAGCTTCAGTTACCAAACTCGATCACCGTTTCGGGGTTAGAAGCCGCTGTATCCACAGGCGTGAATCCCGCGCACCTCGAATACTCGCGATCATAACGAAAATCGCGCATGAACTTGTTGGGGAAGCCGCGTATACAGCTAAAGCTAGAATTTGCTGCTCTCACCTAGACGGCTAATCCTATAATAATTAACGCTTACCCAAATGCATGCATTGCTAAATAATTCTCATAGATTTATGCCCGGCTCGATTTTTATGAGCGAAACTCGGATATTAAAAGTAAATCTCTCGTGAAACCCAATTTCGTACCGAAATCCATGAATAGGCTCTTGAGCCTTTTTCGAATTATTCAACAGTGCAAAATGCTAACTATGTTTAAATATCTGACATTAACCGTCATATGGAAGAAAAGCTAGGGTTAGGTTCAATAGCAACAAAAAATTATTTGAATAGCCAAGCAAAGAGTTTGCTGCCACCGATATATCAATCGGCAGTTTTCCCTTACCCAGACGATGACGCCATGCTATTACACGGCCACCCACTAAGGTATTCAAGAGAAGATAATCCGACAGTGTTTGCGCTGGAACAAGTTTTAAAAGCGCTCGAGACAGACGACCCACGTGCCGAAGCATTCGCATTTTCTTCGGGAATGAGTGCCATATCAACGCTGTTTTTTAGTAAGTTAAAACCCGGAGATAAACTATTGATTTCATCAGAAATATACGGCCTTTCTTTAGCTCTTGCGCGCAACCTAGAGATCTATGGAATCCATGTGCAAACCGCCAAAGGCGATGAATTAAACAGTTTAGTTGATAAAAAAACTACATTAGTATTCGCTGAGGTAATTTCTAATCCGACGCTTAATATAATCGACGTACCTGAGCTTTCTAAAGCCTGCGTAGAAAACGATGTCACCTTAGCTCTAGACGATACTTTTACAACTCCTGTGAATTTTAGGCCCCTAGATTACGGGGCAAAGGTTTCAGTCTCAAGTGCAACCAAATTCCTGGCTGGCCATAATGATGTAGTGGCTGGGTCCTTAGCGGGATTTGAGTTAAATAACGCTTGGGATTGGAAGAGGATGCTCGGTGGATCGCTAGATCCGCACGCAGCGTACTTAGTATTAAGGGGAATAAAGACGCTTAAGGTTAGACTTGAGGCGGAAGAAAAAACTGCGCTAGTAATCGCAAAGGCGCTTGAAGATAATAAAAAAATAAAGAGGGTGCTTTACCCAGGATTAGAATCGCATCCATCCCATAAGATTGCGCGTAAGTTATTACGCGGCTACGGGGCAATTGTATCGTTTGAAATCAACGGCAAGGCAGATGATGCTATAAGATTCATGAAAAAACTTAAAGTTATAAGAGCAGCCCCAAGCCTTGGCGGCACCGAGACCTTGGCTATGCATCCAGCTTCTGCATTTGGGGGGGCTATGAAAGAGTCTGATCTACAGAACGCAGGCATAACGCCAAGCCTCATAAGGTTATCTCTAGGTCTGGAGGAGGCTGATGACCTAATACGGGATATTGAGCAAGCATTGGGTCAATAAATTGACGCCAAAGTGCATAATACTCGATTATGACGGGACGCTGTCTAACAATGAAACGCTGGATCACGACCTACTTGAAGCGATAAAAAAAACTAGATCCAATGGCATACGGGTCGTAATAGCAACTGGAAGACCTTTAGATTATTTTCCAAAATCTTTGTTAGAGGCCGTAGACGGAATTTGCTGCGAAGAGGGTGGCGTCCTGTTGGTGGGCGGCACAATAAAAATACAGACGAATAGCTACTGGGCCCAATTTTTAGGTGCATTAGAAAAATCCGACGTTGTTTTCGCGAAAGGAGATGTATTAGTAATAATAAGTCAAAACTCGCTGGATAAAATAATGTTACTAAAAGAGTACAAAAGAGAAGAGATAGAAATACAGCCTTACAAGGACCTATTTTTTTTAACTCCTAAGGGAGTAAATAAAAAATCAGGCGTAAAGAAAATATTAGAAGAACTGGGTATAAATAATGGGATTATAGTAGTCGGAGATGAGTTAAACGACATACCATTAATGAAGTGGGCGACCTGCTCTATAGCAGTAAGAAACGCTAAACAAGAAATCAAGGATATAGCTGATATTATTCTTGATGAGGATGATGGAGAAGGCATTAAAAAACTGCTTACGATGATAAATTTCCAAAGTTTCTCCTGCCCAGAAAACCGTTGACTCGCGGCAAAATAGCAGCGAGCCCCACCAAGCCAATGAGGTTTTGACCTCGCGCTTCGGTGGCAAAAACATAGCTACTAATACGTAAAAGCTTTGTGAGCTACGAAGGTCGTCGATAAGAAATAAATGCCGTTGATTATGTGAACTGCCCCGCCCTAACGGACTTCTCCCTTAACGCCCGTTAGAGTTAAAAACCTAAGGTCTCCCTCGTGCCTGGCGCTGTCCATACGTCATAAATGCTCAGCTTGGACGGGTCCTACTTCCGCGCGAAATTGAGGCGCACCTTTCATAAAAGGATGACCTTGAACTATGCACTGATGTCAGTACGACCTACGCGTTAACGCTAAGAAGTTTAGCTCCATAATCCTTAATACACATCTTCAAGGCCAAGAACGCCATTTTAATGCATTTTTCATGCAGTAACGATTATACAGATGCCCTATAATCTCCCCCTACAAGGGCAACGACCAAGAACAACTTATGCGCACCTCTTACCTAGAAGCGTTTTCGCTCATTAGTCGTAAAATAAGAATACTTAACCGAGGAGTAAAGTTATCTTGCGATAGCTCACGAAGGTACCTACTGAAACGAAAAATAGCGCATTAGAGGCGAAGCCGTTAAAAACGCCTGCCTTATTAAGTTCAAATGGAGAATTCAGAAAATTTCCAGCCGTTAGCCATATTTACCGGTAATGCGAAAATAGGTCAAGTTATGGGAGGAGTACAGGCACTAACTTTAACGCCTCAAGACCTCTCAAGCCCGACCTCGCTGCAAATGGCGCTCACCAGAATAATGGATAGTATAGCTAAGTTGTCTACATCAGAACCTCAAAAAAAGTGGGTGGCGGATATTAGGTTCACTGATGGGATGGGGAATCAAGTATCCTTCGCGGTCGACCTAGGTCCTATGCCTCCTTTGGAGGCAAAAGAGTACAAAGCTAGGATAATAGTTGAACTACTAAAGGATGAGCCTCCTGCGCTTGAAGGCACCAGGTAGAAATGGCAAAACGCTTAGCCTTACTAGCAGATATTCACTCAAATTTACCAGCTCTTAAGGCCGTTTTAGTAAGGTTAGAGCAAGTCAACGCGGATGAGGTAGCCTTTGCAGGCGACCTAGTAGGGTACTATCCGTGGCCTAATGAGGTGGTATTTGCTGGAAAAAGGATTTTTGATCACGCGGTGATGGGCAATCATGATTATTCGATACTTACTGGAGATTTCAGAGGCTACAATCCAATAGCTACCCAAGCGGATCAGCTCAACGTTAAAGTCATGCGTAAGGAGGCACTCAATTATTTGAGTTCACTAAAGATTACGGATGAATTTTACTTTGAAGGATTTAAGATATTAATGGTTCATGGCTCTCCCGATAATCCGTTATTTCAATACGTATATCCCGAATATGCTGACTCCCTAAAAGCCGATTGCGATGTCCTTGTACTCGGACACACCCATATTCAATTTGTAAAAAAAGTCCGTGGCTTTTACGTAGTTAATCCTGGCAGTGTAGGACAGCCAAGAGATGGAAATCCTTCGCCTGCACTTGCCGTAATGAACGTAAAAGGTAATGAACTTTCATTCGAATTAATCAGAGTCGCCTATAACGTCGAGACGACCATAAAAGACACGCTTGACTTTGGTTACCCAAATTTTATAGCAGAAAGGCTACGTTTTGGTATGTGAACTGCCCCGCCCTAACGGACTTCTCCCTTAACGCCCGTTAGAGTTAAAATTTTTACAAGAAAAAGTCCCTTATAAAAATTATACTATAATTATTTGGTCTTCAGTATTTCTATGCCAGGTAAACTCTCTCCCGCTATAAAATCTATCATAGCTTTTCCAGCGGTGCTTATATGCGAGAATTTACCGTGAAGCCCAAGCTCGTCTACAACTGATATCGTATGACCACCGCCCAGTATTGAAAAAGACTTACTGTTCGCTACGCTCTCAAATATTACCTTCGTGCCAAGTAAAAATTGTGGTTCCTCATACACACCAGCAGGCCCGTTTATTATAACGGTCTTAGCGTCCTCTAGAACTTTAGCGTAAGACCTAGCGGTAGCCTCGCCTATATCTTTTATTGGTTCTTCTACGGGAAGGTCAGAGGTAGGTATGTCAAGGCGTTTGCCGGCTCTTTCTATAGCAACGTCGACTGGGCCCCTTAACCTCCCAGGATAAGTCTTTAATAAGGCCTTGGCTTGATTAATTACATCGTCGGTAGCCCCTTTCTTTTTTAATGCGTTGAGATTAGATTGACCTACGTTATAGCCTTCTGCCAACAAAATGAGTTGGCCTAACATACCGGTCCCTAGCACTAAATCTGCCAGTCCTTCTTTTAATGCCCTATTCGCGACTTTCAGCGAATCAGTTGGCTTTGCTCCTCCAAGAACATAAACGGCAGGATGCTCTGGATGACTCACGGCCTTAGTAAGAGCCTCCACTTCCTCTTGCATCACCCTTCCTATAGCTTTCTTTACAACCACGGGAAAACCCAACATTGAGACGTGTGATCTATGGGCGACGCTAAACGCATCGCCTATGTAGAAGTCGATTAAGGGAGCCAGCTTTTTTACCATAATTGTGTTTGATTGCGCACGCGCGTCCTTTTCAATCATCTCCTCAGAATAAAATCTTACGTTCTCTAAAACGAGGACTTCACCTTCACCAAGCCCGGAAATCGCACTTCTCGCGGATTGTCCGAACACCTCATCGACAAACTTTACGTTCTTACCTAGCGCTTTAGAAAGGGCTGCTGCATGGGCTTCCAGCGAAGTGAAATCTTCATCACCTGGTCTGCCTTGATGAGCCATGACAACTACTTTTGCTCCTTTTGATGCTAATTCGCCGATTGTTTTCGCGTGTTCGTTAATCCTTGAAAAATCCATTATAGAGCCGTCTTCAGGATTTATAGGCGAATTAAAATCTACCCTTACAAGCACGGTTTTGCCCTTCACATCAATTTGATCCAAAGTAATAAAATCTGAAATTTCCATCTTATTTTCTAGCAAAGCAGGCAAGAACTTATAAAATTGTCGGAATATCTCCTGACTACTCCCTCCTCCAGGATAGGGCTCTTACTTCGGCGGCGCGTTGATGCCCCGATTCAGCCGGCCTACGCCTACCCGCGGGGCCAGT